>JAOUEU010000233.1 GCA_029858555.1 Candidatus Zixiibacteriota bacterium | reverse complement strand
CCTGGTGTCAACCGCCATCGACGAGACCTACGCCGGCTGGTGGCCAATAAATCTTGAATTCTGGCCGGATTTCTATCCCCATGGCGCTTTCCAGGTCCGATCCACGGACAGGAGTTCGCCTTACTATGATCCGCGCGCCCTGGCCCAGCTCGAATTCGAGGCTGAATACACCGACACTTTTGTCTACCAGTCATTTATGAACTACAACCAGTATGACCAGCGTTACCACAAACCGCTCAATCTCCACATAACCCAGACGAGTTATTCATGGTCGTACAAATATGCCGAAGACTTCATGATTGTCGACTACGCCATCGAGAATATCGGTCAGGATACCATCAGGGATGCCTTCGCCGGCATCTATTATGAAGGCGTCGTCTACCATGTCGGTGAGTTGCCGTATCCCCGTCTTGACGATCTGGAGGGCTATATCAACACGCTGCAACATGAGTTTTCCGAGTGCGGCACTGAAAAAATAAACATCGCCTGGATTTGTGACAACGACGGCCAGCCCAATGGCCCCCAGTGGGATTTTCTCTCCACCGTAAACGGATTTGGTATCGCTCCCCTGCGGGTGCCCCCGGGCGCCTACATCAATAACTTCAATTGGTGGGCGGACTGGTACGGCAGCAATTATAACTGGGGACCACGCAAGAAGGGCACTTTTGAATACCCCTTTCGCGAGTTTCCCGAAGGCCTGGGCAAACCTCTCACCGACAGAAATCGCTACTACCTGATGTCAAAACCGGAAATTGACTACAGCGGGTACGAAGCGGCCGTGGATATGCAGAAGGACGGCTGGCTGCCGCCGCATGAGTACGCTGAGGACATAGCTGACGGTCATTTCGTCCATTTCGTGACCTCGTTCGGGCCTTTCATGATAGCCCCCCGGCAGACCCAGCACCTGACGGTGGTGATGTCCATCGGCGAAGAAGTTCACACCAACCCCAGGGCCTATCGCGACCTGTACAGCTTCGAATACCCGTACGTCTTTATGGATTATTTGAATATGGACGAACTGGTTACCAATATCCGCTGGGCCAAGAGGGTCTATGACAACCCGGGAGTGGATACCGATCGTGACGGCGATTCCGGCCGCTTTGAGTACCACTTTGTCGAAGAAACGGGCGAATCCCTCAAGGTCTATTGCGAAGGTGACGGCGTGCCTGATTTCAGAGGGGCCACGGCGCCGCCGCCGCCACCGCTGCGCCTGATCACCGAGGAAGGTAAAATCACTGTGCGCTGGAACGGACGAGTAACCGAAAACTACTTCGACGTTTTCACCGGCGCTCAGGATTTTGAGGGCTACCGCGTTTACCTGGCGCGCTCACCCGATGAAAACGATATAAGTCTCCTCGCCTCTTATGACCGAGAGGACTACAACCGCTATAAATGGAACAACAAGCGCAAGAGATTCGAGCTGACCGAAGTACCCTTTACCATAGACTCGCTCCGCACGCTTTACGGGGAAGAATTCCAGCCCCTTGATCATACCTACGATAATCCCCTTTACATCTCCGATGACGTCTACTACTTCACCAAAGTGGATTATAACTCGTCGGACCTGCTCGATCCGACTGGCATCCACAGAATGTACCCTGACGCCATTCGTGATACCAGCGACATCGACGAGCAGGGCCGCATGCGCTATTATGAATATGAATATGTCATCGACAACCTGCTGCCGACCGTTCCCTATTATGTCGCGGTGACAGCCTTTGACTTCGGCCACCCGGCCAAGTCTCTCGAAATGCTCGAATCGGCGCCGGCCGAAAATCTGACCCATGTCTTTGCCATTCCCCGGGGTGACGATGTTCTCAAGGACGGCAAACTTGACGTCTATGTTTATCCGAACCCTTATCGCATCGACGCCGAGTATCCGGGCCACGGGTTCGAGAACCGCTTCACCGACCTGGCCGCGGACCGGGCCAGAAACATATATTTCGCCAATTTGCCCAACAGGTGCACGATAGCCATATACTCCCTCGACGGTGACCTGATAAGGCGATTTGAGCATAATGAACCGTCCGGGAGCGCTTCGGCCTCGGTGGCCCGCTTCGATTTGATTACACGTAACACGCAGGCCCTGGTATCCGGGCTGTATTACTGGCTGGTGGAATCTGAATACGGCAGCCAGATAGGCAAACTCGTTGTTATTCGGTAAACGCCCAGGACCGTCTTTCTGTCGAGAAACCGCCTGACTGGGGAGTCTCTCCGATGCTCTAAGGGGTCCGAAACCGCGTCTGGGCCGTCCAAAAACGCTTCAGATCGGGCCAAAAGTGGAATAAAGTTATTGCGTATGATTTGGCCGCGGACTCCCCGGCATATTCAAGGCCCGAATGTAAGTTCCCGCAAAATAATGACATAGCATTGCCCGGCCGAATCTCCGGGGTGCAGAATTTGTACAAAATATACCTCTTATGTCGGAACAGCCTTGACATTCGTCCGATATGTGGGTAATATAAGGTACCGCTAGTGCCTTTGACTTCAGTCGCTCTTTATGCAAATCATTCGGTTAACTGGAGTCTCCACCGGAAGAGGAATGGACTTAAGGAGGGGAGCCTTCTCGCAAGGAGAGGAGTGGTATTATGGCCAGAGTCAAATATCTAAATCGGATTGAACAGGTATCCGGGTTGACGCCTGCGGCTCGAGAAGAGCTCAAGCAGGTCACCCGCAAGTATAAATTTCGGGCCAATGACTACTACCTGGGTCTCATTAATTGGGACAATCCGCACGACCCTATTCGCCGCATAATCATCCCGCAGGTCGGCGAGATGGTACCGTTCGGCTGTCTCGACGCCTCCTATGAAGAGGGCAATTATGTGGCCCCAGGCACCCAGCACAAGTATAGCCGCACTGTCGTGCTTCTGTGTAACGAGGTTTGTGGCGCCTACTGCCGTTTCTGTTTTCGCAAGCGGCTTTTCATGGACGAAAACGAGGAGGCGGTAAACGACGTCTCAGAAGGCATCGAGTACATAAGGCGCAACACCCAGGTCACCAATGTTCTGCTGACGGGCGGTGATCCGTTGCTGATGTCGACCCGCCGGCTGGCCCACATCATCCGCCAGTTGCGGGAGATTGACCACGTCGGGATAATCCGGATAGGCTCGAAGATGCCCGCATTCAATCCTTTTCGCATTACTGATGACCCCGACCTGCTGGCCATGTTCGCCAAATACAGCACGGCCGAGAAGAAGATTTATCTCATGGCGCACTTCAACGTCGTCGAGGAGCTTACCGCGCAGGCCATCGAAGCCATGCATCTGGTGCAGAAGGCCGGCGTAATAACCGTCAACCAGACGCCGCTGATCGGCGGGGTCAACGACCATCCCGATCGCCTGGCGGATTTGATGCGCAAGCTTTCGTTTATCGGGGTGCCGCCTTACTACGTATTCCAGTGCCGGCCGACCGAAGGCAACCGGCCCTTCGCCATTCCGCTGGTGCGCGGTTATCGTGTCTTCCGCGGAGCCAGAAAGAAGGTGAGCGGCCTGGCCAAGCGGGCCCGCCTGGTGATGTCACACGCCTCCGGAAAAATAGAGATTGTCGGGCTCACTGAACACCGCCTTTACATGCGTTATCATCGGGCGAAAAACGCCGACGACGATGAGCGTTTCATGATTTTCCGTCGTGACAACAATGCCTACTGGCTCGACGACCTCGTGCCGGTGGAGCCGGTGCCCCATCGCGCTCACTGGCTGGAGGACCGGCCGACTTAAATCGTCTCGGCCGTCGACAGCGGCGATTATCCATTCTCGACGATGTTGTTTTCGAATGCCCGTCTTTTACGATGGGCTTTTTTCATGACCCGACAACTTCACATCAAAGCTTGTCTTGTAAAGCGGCGGAGCTTATCTTTTGCGCGCTTCCACCGCCAACTAACGAGGAGCGCTTGATTGATTAGACTTATCTCATCGAGTTATTCAGAGCTTCTCACCAGACCGGTCATCGCCACCGCGTTGCTCGCCGTCGTAGTCATCGCCTCGCGGCTGCCTTTTCTCGGGACCGGCTACGGGCTCGATGCCGATGCCTGGCGGGTGGCCTGGGCCGCTCAGAGCATTGCCGCCGGCGGGGAATACGTTGCTTCCCGGCTGCCGGGCTATCCCGTCCAGGAACTTGCCTCTTCGCTGCTTATCCAGGGCGGACCATGGGCTCTTAACGGCGCTTCGGCTTTGTTCAGCGTCGTCGCCGTCATCTTCTTTGCGATGACCCTGCGCACTCTCGGATTCAAAGACCACCTCGTCGGCGGCCTGGCCCTGGCTTTCACGCCGCTGGTGTATGTCAACAGTGTCAGTTCGATGGACTATGTCTGGGCGCTGGCCTTCATGATGGCAAGTCTCTACTATATCATCACTGCCCGCTGGGTGATCGCCGGCATTTTTCTGGGCCTGGCTATAGGCTGCCGGATAACGTCGGCCGCCCTGCTCTTGCCGTTGGCGTGGCTGACCTTTTACCGAAAACCGGCTCGCCCGCTGGTCAGTATTCTGAAACTGACTCTGGGCGCGCTTCTCATCGGAACGATCGCCTTCCTGCCCTTGATCTTCAAATATGGCTGGGACTTTTTGACCTTTGTCGACCCCAGCTACCCTGACGCGCTCAGGATTATCCGGATGGCGACAGTGCAGGTCTGGGGAAGAATCGGATTGTCGGTCATACTTGCCGCCCTGCTCGGTATGGCATTCTGGCGCGGCGTCTTCACGGAAAGAACCGGCGACTCCCGGCTCTGGCTTTTATCGCCGACGCCGTGGCTGCTGGCAATCGGGGTCTATTATATCATTTTCCTGCGCCTGCCCCACGACGCCGGTTACCTGATTCCCACGGTGCCCTTTGTTATACTTCTTCTCGCTCGATACCTGCGCCGGAGGTTTTTCGCCATCGTGACCCTCGCCCTGATCCTATCCTGTTTCGTAAGTATCAGTCGCTCCCGGGGCATTTGCCGGGGCTCGGTGCTTTATGACCGGGCGACGCGCATCGAGAATATGACGTTTGCCCGGAAGGCCCTGGCAGCCGCCGACGTCCTGCCCGAGAAGAGCGTAGTTGTGTCCGGCTGGTGGCAAAGGCACATTCAGGTGTTGC
>JAOUEU010000232.1 GCA_029858555.1 Candidatus Zixiibacteriota bacterium | reverse complement strand
TGGAAGCTGCGGCGCGACAGCGTCGAAGTGTGATCGAGGATCTGGGCACCCACGGATCGCTGGAAGACATGAATGTCATCGACTTGCTTCAAGCCCTGGGGCCGAGCGAGAAAACGGCCCGAATCAGCATCTCGGCCAGCGGCAAGCAACTGACAATTTTCCTGAACCGCGGAAATATCATTTACGCCGAATGTGACGGCATTTCGGGCGCTGACGCCATCTACCAGGGAATCCCCTGGAAACGCGGGATATGGAGCATCGATCCCGTCAGCCCCAATTGTCTGCCGGAGCCGAATAACTACCGCAGCAATGATTCGATTTTGCTCCAGGGATGCTGCTTGTTGGACGAACAGTCGCAGATATCGGCCGAACAGCCGGCGATATGACTGCTGCCGGAAATAAACGTCCCCTGAGTCCTCAATTCATGCCGACCGGCCGGGTCCGGTCCTCGCCGCTGCACTCGAGGCAATTTGCAGTGCGAAGAGTTTTCATATCGCGATCTCACTTCGACCGCTATCTCAATTACATCCCCCATCAGCTCAATACGGTCTTAATTCCACATATCGCCTTTTCAGACGTCTGTTAGCCGGAATTAAATACAAACCTGCCCAATTAATGTAACTATTGAAGCGAGCTTTTGGTATATATTAACAGGACTGTCTTCATAACCTTTTGTCGGTGGGAAGATCCGATGCCAAAAAACGTGAAATCCTGTATGGTCAAATTTGTCGTATTCAGTCTGATCGGTATCCTATCCAGTCAAGCTGAGCTTGCGGCGCAGGTGTCGCCGATATGGGGGAAGCTGCAGCCCGGCCCTCACCGGATCGGCTTTCAGACGTTCGAAGAATACGATTACTCGAGAACTTTCAGGCCCAAGAGAGACTATTTCGGGGCTCAGCTGCCCGGCGAGCGGGCGCGCCCGATCCAGATTTGCGTCTGGTACCCGGCCCGACCTGCGGTCGAGGACGTGGAGATAACTTACGGTGAGTATGTTTTCCCGAATCCCGAAGACCCTGACTTTTATGCATTTCTCTCCGGGCTTCAGCGGCGGGAACTCCTTTACCTGATATCTCTGCCGGGTTCCAGCGGCGGGTTGGTGCTGGATGCCATGAGCGTTGGGGTAGCGGCCGTGAGAAACGCCCCCCCTGAGGAAGGACAGTTTCCACTGCTGCTTTATTTCCCGGATGTCGGCCGCGGTTTATCCGATAACCTGGTCCTGTGTGAGTATCTGGCCAGCCACGGCTTTGTCGTCGCCACCACTAATTCGGCGGGCATGGCCGACATGAGCCCGACCGCCGACCAGGCCGATCTGGAAACGCTCATACGCGACCGGGAATTCGCGCTGGCGCACCTGCGCGATCTCGATTTCGTAGACAAAGACAGACTGGGCGTGCTCGGCCGCGGCTTTGGAGGGTTGGCGGCTTTGATTATGCAGATGCGAAATTACGACATCGACGCTGTCGCCGGTCTCGACGCCTGGAGTGTGCTCCGTGAGCATCTTGAGTTCGCCACCCTGAATCCCAACTTCAACGCCGGAAGAATGATCACGCCCCTGTTGCAGATCTATTACAAAGATGAGCCGACCTCTGATCTGGCCCTGCTCGATTCGTGCAAATATGCCGACCGGTATCTGGCCGGTTTTGAAAATCGCTCCGAGGATGACCTGTCCAGTTACGGTGCCATCCGCCAATTGCTGGCCGACAGCGTTGACTTGACACTCGCTATATCCCGGCCCAGCTACGACCTCGCCTGCCGTCACACCAGGGATTTCTTCAAGGCCCATCTGGAGGCCGACGAAGCCAGTCGCGCGTCCCTGACCGCTACCGGCACGACGACTTTCAAATCAGGCCAGGATCTGCCGCCTACAACGGATCAGTTTTTGGCTATAATCAGGAACCAGGGGGCTGACCGGGCCGTCGAAATCTGGGACAAATTCAAGGAGTCGGACCCCGGCAGTATTACCGTTCCTGAGGCGACGCTGAACGCAGCGGGGTACCAAATGCTGCAATCCGGTCGGAGCGAAGAAGCCGTAAAGCTTTTCCGCATAAACGCAGAATCTTACCCCGGCTCCGCGAATTGCTGGGACAGCTACGCTGACGGCTTGATTGCCATCGGTGATCATGAGGGCGCTATTCGATGCTACAAGAAAGTACTGGAGGTGCTGCCGACCGACCAGGCGGCCGATGAATCGCTTAAGCAGACGCTGCGCACCAACGCCGAGCAGGGATTGTTGAGATTGGAAGGATAGTCCAAACGCATTTGACAATAATCGTAGAAGGGAAGAACGCATGAGTGGCAATACCCCGGATTATACCAGACGGAAGTTTCTGGCGGCCTCGGCGGCCGGTCTGGCCTCGGCGGGTCTGGCTGGTTTCTCACCAGGCCTGGTTCGCGCACAGCAGATAACCGAGGCATCCGATGAACCTAAAAAGGACATAATTTTCAGGCAATTGGGAAGTTCCAAGCTGGAGGTGCCGGTCGTTAGCATGGGTGCCGGCAACTGCACCGATCCCGGTCTGATACAGGCTTCGTTCGAACTGGGCGTCCGCCATTTCGAAACTGCCGCGAACTACCAGTTTGGCGCCAACGAGCAGTTGGTGGGAGGAGTCATCAACAAGATGGGCGTACGGGACCAGGTCTTCATAACGACAAAAATCTATACGCCGGCACAGCGACGCGACTTCGATGCCAAACAGGCCCGGAACAAACTGACGAACCTTGTTGACGGCAGTCTGAAACGTCTCAGAACCGACTACATCGACATCCTTCTCATCCACGACGTCAGCAACCGGGAGGCCGTCAACAACCAGGCCGTTATGGAGGCGATGGCAGCGATTAAAGAACAGCAAAAGGCACGCGTTATCGGACTCTCCGTGCATGCAAACGTGGCGGAGGTCATAGACGAAGTGGCCCGGGTCGGCACCTGGGAAGCGGTTCAGGCGTCCTATAACTTCACGATGGCCGATGACACGGCCTTATCGGATGCGATAACCAAGGCCGGAAAGAAAGGCGTGCGCCTGATCGGCATGAAGACCCTGGCTGGCGGCGGTCGCTGGCCGAATCCGGAAACACGCCAGAGCTACAACAGCACCACTATCGCTCGCGCCGCCATCAAGTGGGTCTTGCACAACCCCTACGTCGCCACCGTGGTCCCGGCATTCAATAACTACGAACACATGCAGGAAGACTTCGCCGTGGCCAGGGACCTCGAATACGCGCCCGAGGAGTTGAATTTTCTCTCTGACAACAGTATACAGCTTGGCATGGGTTTCTGCCGACAGTGCCGCACCTGCCTGGCCTCCTGTCCCCGGGGAGTGGACATCCCGACCCTGATGAGGACGCACATGTATGCCGCCCAGTACACCAATTTCTACCTGGCACGGGCCACACTCGACGAGATTCCCTCACAGAACAGTCTCCCGGCGTGCTCCCACTGTGAAACCTGCGTCGCCGACTGTGCCCATTCCGTCGATATCGCGCGCAGAATTGATGAGCTGAAAGTTATTTACACCTAGCCTCACCCAATATCCGTCAAATCCGCCATACTGAAAGGCCCCGGCGCATTATCGCACCGGGGCCCGATTTTTGCGGCAGATGACGGGTGCTCACGGCAGGGCGCTTAACCACGATGAAAGGAAAGCCCGGTGACTGTCATGGAAATTGACCAGCCCCAACAGCAGGTCCCCCTTTTTCCCGGCAATGACTTCTCCGTAATAACTGTCGACAGCCCTGACGGTCGTGCCATCATCAAAGTCGTAACCTCCCGGTTTTTCACCTTCGACGCTTGGCTCCAGGGCGCTGGTCCACTGCCGTAACTGCTCTCCACCGCGATCCCGCAAGGCGAACGCGATCAAAGTGTCGCCCCCCAGGGCGTATGTCCGAGTGTAAACCTCTTTGAGCGCTTTCTGTCCCAAAAACGACTCGGCATATATCCTGTCGGTATGGGGAATCCGGTTCTGCGTCGGCAGCCGAGAAAACATCTCGGGAGGTTCGGTGCGGCCGGGTATGATATCCGCCAGAGCCTTTCCCAGACCATCAATAGCCGCGGCCG
Source organism: Candidatus Zixiibacteriota bacterium (assembly GCA_029858555.1). GTDB lineage: Bacteria > Zixibacteria > MSB-5A5 > GN15 > FEB-12 > DAOUUR01. The sequence continues at coordinate 1,051 of JAOUEU010000232.1, read as the reverse complement.
ATTCTGCAGATTCATCATACGCCACAAGCCTGACCACAAAAGATCCCTTAACGAAATCGAGACTTGACGGAGAGGCAAAACCTTCCACGCCCAAGTTTACAGTGAGAGGCTCATCCGGTCTCAGAGTCGAATACAGGCCGTAGGCGTTGTCGGCGTCGGCGAAACGATAGATGTCCGCGGCGATCTCCGTCTCGTCCCGCTGATAATAGGTCGCAGCCACCTCGACGAAATCATACAGATGATATATCTCGGCGCCACCGTTTATGTGCTCATATAGGGCTTGCCCCTCAAAAACGACGGGTTCCGAAGATCTTTCCAGGCCGGCGGATGCCACTTTCTCGGGAAGCAGCGTCGCCGCGGCGACGACATCCTCGGACTTTTTTTCACTCGTGCAGCCGGCTACCAGCAATATCAGACCGGCCGCGACGACCGGAAGCGACATCCTATACATTACACACAACCTCCTGAATCCGGTTAAATGGCTCCGCCTCACTTCTGTGTGGTGGCATCGCCCATTGTTTTCAGCAGTTCCCAGAACTGGCCGGGGCTTTTCCCGAGCGACATCTTCTCCCATTGACACATATCATCCGAGGCCATTCCCATCAGGTACCTGACTCTCCGGACCGCTTCGAACGGGATGGCGTACTTTTCAAGTGTCTCGATGCCGCCCTCGCTGATAATGCCCGCATATACCAGGCGCGGTTTGATCAGGGCCATGAGAAGACCGGCCGCCCGGCCAACGTACTTGTCAAACAGCGTCAATTCCCCGCATTCTTCTTCAGCACCATCAATAAACTCCATCAACGGCCTTAGGTCCGACGACTCCGAGCTGAAAACCACCTCATTACCGCGATAGACGACCAGACTCTGCCCATTCGCCAGAAACTGCTCGAGTGTATACATGCCAAACGCTTACGAAAAAGATAATGATTCGTCAACTGTCGTTTCACAACAGACGGCAAAGGGCACCGCGATGTCAAGAGGCTTTTAACGGGTCAGGCACCGGAGCCGGAGTATGCCGACACCAGTCGACAGAAAACGGGAAAGACTA
>JAOUEU010000231.1 GCA_029858555.1 Candidatus Zixiibacteriota bacterium | reverse complement strand
AACCGGCCGCCTTACGTCAGCATCGCCAAGCCGATGATCGTTTCACCGTGCGGTGAGGAGACCGTCTGCCTGGCGGCGACGGCCGACGACCCGGATCATAATCTGGAATCCGTCACGGTGAATTACGGTTCTTATGATGATGCCACCGACAGGATCTGTCTTAACGTGGATACGTCCGGCGTATATGAAATAACCCTGACTGCGACCGATTCCTGCGGGGCTTCGGCCAGCGCCACGACCACGGTCACAGTCACCATGAACACGCCCCCGGTGGTCGACCTGGGTGACGACATAGACCGGTTCCTTTGCGAGCCCATTCAGTTATGTCAACCCGTGACTATAACCGACGATAACCTCGACCGCGTCGTCCCCAGCTTCGGTAACTACAATCCTACGACTTCCGAGATATGCTTTACACTGCAGGAGTCCGGCAACTATGTGCTGTCGGTCTGGGCTTATGATGCCTGCGGCGACTCGACCTATGACGAGATTGCGGTCAATATAGAATACAGCCAGCCGCCCTTTGTCGAACTCGGCCCCGATTTTTCGGTGTTCCAGTGCGACCCCGGCGACATTTGTGTGGACGTGACCACCATCGCAGCCTGGGAGTCGCTGGTGCCGAGTCTGGGGCTGTACAATCCCGACGCGAAACAGGTGTGCTTCTTTGCCGATACATCGGGCGTCTACACGCTGACGGTCGAAGTGACCGATTCCTGCGGTTTGATGGCCGCCGATACCGTCAACGTCGAGGTTGGCATCAATTCTCCGCCGGTGATCGCGGAGATAGCCGACACATCGGTATACCTGTGCTATCCCGAAAACGTTTGCCTGCCGCTGGAGGTGATCGACGCCGACGGGAATATCAAGTCCATTAGCGTTAATCGCGGGACTATCAAGGACGGCAGCATCTGCTTCGTGCCGTACAGCCAGGGCGACTATACTCTTGTCGTGACCGTGGTCGATTCCTGCGGCGAGACCGTGGAGGAATCAGCGGTCGTGCATGTGGAGACCGAACAGGATGTGGCGCTGGACTGCCCGAATGACACGACGCTGTTCGCCTGCGATGCGGACACGTTCTGCCTGCCGGTTGGCGGCATTCCCGACAACGGCGAAGTGACCGTGACCGGTATCAATACGTGGTACGATGCCGAAAAGGGCACCGTATGTTTCTATTCGGAGTGCTCCAATACCAATCATATAACGGTCAGTGTGACCACTCCCTGCGGCACCTACAGCTGCGATTTTACGGTCGAGATCCTGTGCAACAATCCGCCGGTGGTTATGCTGCCGCCGGATACCGCGTTTTTCCTCTGCGGGCCGGCCGAGGTGTGTATTCCGGCCGGGATTTATGATCTGGACGATAATATTGCCGAGGTTGCGGTTAATCCCGGGACGTACAATGAAAGCACCGACCGGATTTGCTTCTTCGCCGATACCGCCGGACTCTACCTGATCAATGTTGCCGCGACCGATTCCTGCGGGGAGCAGGACTGGGACGAAATCGTGGTGGCGGTGACGTTCAACACGGCGCCGGTCTGCATAGCGCCCGACGACGTCAGCCTGACTCTGTGCGGGCCGACCGAGGTCCGGGTGCCGATCTCGGCCACGGATGACGACGGCAATTTCGACTATTGCGAGGTTGTCTCCGATAAGGGAATTATTGTAGATGGTGAGTGGGTTTACACTCCCCGGGGTACGGAGGCGTTTGAAGTTATATTCCGCTGCTTCGATGAGTGCGGGTCCTTCTGTGAAAGCAGTTTTTCGGTGAACTTTGATGTGAACTTGCCACCGGTGGCGTCCTGCCCGGGTGATACCACGGTCTTTGTCTGTGAGCTCGGCGATGAGGTCTGTTTGACGGGGTTCGGCGCGTACGATCCCGACGGCAACTATGACTATTCGTACCTATCGACCGGTTATATCGATGGTGACAAGATTTGCCTAGTGCCGGGCGCGGGAATCAATGAAGTCAAGTACATCGCGGTGGACTCGTGCGGTCTCGAGGATACCTGTACGGTGGTCGTCAACGTGGTGGTCAACACGCCGCCGCAGTGCGACCTGCCCGGTGATACGACAATCGCGTTGTGTGATTTCGAAGAAATTTGCCTTCCTGTAAATGCCACGGACGTCGACGGCAACTGGAAAGAATGTGTTCTTGTTGACGGTCCGGGCCGGCTTTTTGTCTATGACCCTAATGTAAAAGACTATGTAAATCCTCAGCGCGCCGCCGGTGACAATTGCCGGTTGTGGTGCTACACGCCCACCAAGGACACATCCTTTGCGGTGACGATTCGCTGTCTTGACTCGTGTGGGGCTTATTGCGAAGGCACGTTCAACGTCACTATTCAGAGTAACCATCCGCCGGAAGTCAGTTGCCCGGGGGACACATCGATTTTTATCTGCGAGCCGGCCATGATCGGTCTGGGCGGATTCAGCGCTTTTGATCCAGACGCCAACATGCTCGATGTTATCCTTACCGGCGGGACCCTTTGGGATGACAGCCTGGTGCATATTGAGGCGGTCGAGGGTCGCAATACGATTATTCTGACGGCCACGGACAAGTGCGGTGTCGAGGTAGCTTGTACGACTCACGTCGATGTCACGGTCAACACGGCTCCGAGCTGCGATCTTCCCGGCGACACTACTATCAACCTCTGTTCGTTCGACGAAGTCAGCCTTCCGGTCGGCGCCACGGATGTCGACGGTAATTTCGAAAGCTGCACGCTTACCAGTGACTTCGGTGAACTGGTCGGCGGCTTCTGGAATTACACGCCGACGGCCAATGACGAGACGGTTGACGTCACGGTGGAGTGTTCGGATTCCTGCGGGGCGACCTGCTCGGGTACTTTTGTCGTCACCCTGCACGTGAATACGCCGCCGGTTATCGACGAGCTTTACCATTCGGCCTTCCTGTGCTTTGCCGGCTCCGAAAGGACGTTCGGCGTCAATGCCTTTGACGCTGATGGCGAGGCTCTGACATATAGTCTGACAAGTGATTTCGGAAGCATCGACCCGGTGACGGGCGTGATAAGCTATGTTGTGGATACGGCCGGTGTCTACGAGTTCGGCGTGGAAGTCAAGGACAGCTGCGCCGTGATAGCGGCGACGGTGACCGACACCATAACCTTGAACACGGCCCCGCAAGTGGTCGAATATGATTCGACGGTCTACCTCTGCGATCCGCAGGAAATCTGCTTTGACGTGACGGCGTCTGACCCGGACGGCGGCGTCATCACGATTACTCAGACCGGCGGGGCGGGCAGCTTCACGCAACTGACCGATACTTCGGGACAGACCTGCTTCTTGCCGCCGGCCGTGGATTCGGCGACGTACATATTCACCTACTGCGCCAGCGACGGCTGCGATGCCGACGGTGACGGCTCGCCCGAGTGCGCGGAGTACACGATAACAATCACCGTCCTTCTCGACAAGCCGCCTGTTCTGACGTGTCCGCCGGAACAGAGTTTCTTCGCCTGCGGCGATGAACCCATGTGTTTTGAACTGATCGAAGTGAGCGACCCGGAAGGCGGCGAGGTCACTCTCAACATCCTGTCAGGAAACGCGACGGTGGAGGGCACTACGGTGTGCCTGATTCCCGGATTGACCGGTCAATTGTCGGTCGATATCGAAGCGGTTGATACGTGCGGCCACACGGCCACCTGCTCGGTGCCGGTTACGATTACGCCTAACCGGCCGCCGGTAGTGACGGTGGAGGACGACTTCCAGACATTCCTATGCGAACCCGGCCAGGTCTGCTTCGGATATATCGTTACCGATCCGGATATGAACGTCGCCGAAGTAACGGCGAGCTTCGGTTTTATAGGCATCGTACCGGAGAATATATGTTTCCAGGCGGATACGGCGGGCGTTTACTCGATCACGGTGACGGCCGTGGATTCGTGCGGAGCCGAGGCGAGTGCGGCTATTAACGTGACCGTCGACTTGAACGAAGCGCCGGTTGTCGACCTCGGTGAGGACCGAACCATATCGCTCTGCACTATAACGGAATACTGCCTGCCGGATGTGATCGTCGAGGATAAAAACATCAAGACAATAAATGTCCTCGGCGGTGATTATGACCCGGAGAGCGGACAGCTCTGTTTCACTCCCGCGGGCGCCGGCGAGCATACCATAAGTGTCGAGGTAGTGGACTCCTGCGGGGCGTCCGCTTATGATGAGATTGTCATCACCGTAAACCTGGCCGAGCCGCCGGACGTGTCGCTGGGCGAGGATCAGGACCTTTTCGTATGCACCCTGAGCGAGATATGCATCGACGTGGCGACTATCGAAAACTTCGAATCCATCTCGCCAAGCCTCGGCCAATACGATGCCGAGACGGGCCAGGTCTGTTTCACACCGGATGTGGCGGGCGCATACCGGCTTATTGTAACGGTGGTGGATTCGTGCGCTCTTAGCGGCGCCGATACGGTGGACATTAATATCGCGCTGAACTCGCCCCCGGTGCTCAGCCAGATGCCCGATACGAGCGTGTACCTCTGTTACCCGAAGAGCATATGCCTGCCGATAGACATTTCGGACGCCGACGACAATATTACATCTATCCAGGTCAACCGGGGCAGCTACAGTGACGGCTCGGTATGCTTTGTACCATACGCGGCCGGTGATTACAAGGTGATTGTCACCGTGACCGACGCGTGCGGCGAGACGGTGGCGGATACGGCCAAGGTTACGGTCAGGACCGACCAGGCCATCAACCTGGTGTGTCCAAATGACACCACCATCTTTACGTGTGAGCTGGATACGTTCTGCATCGAAGTCGACGCCTCCGGGATACCCGATTATGCCGAAGTTACCGTGCGCGGCATCAACACCTGGTGGGATGAAGAGACGCATTCGGTATGTTTCTACGCTGAGTGCGCCGTGACGAACCGCATAACTATCAACGTCACCACGCCCTGCAACACGTTCAGCTGCGAATTCAATGTCAGGGTGGAGTGCAACCGGGAACCGCTGGTCGTTCTGCCGCCGGATAGGCAGATGACGATATGCGAGCCGACGACGCTGTGCCTGCCGGTGGGCGTTTCGGATCTTGACGGTAACCTGCAATCGGTGACAGTGGACGGTGCGAGCTACAATGCTTCCGCGGGCCA
>JAOUEU010000230.1 GCA_029858555.1 Candidatus Zixiibacteriota bacterium | reverse complement strand
TTGGTGACCGTAACCGCGGTCGTGTAGGCCAACGCCACGTTACCCGAGTTCTCTATCACCACCGGCGTGTCAACCTGCGTGCCAAACTTACCCCAGGCCGGGTACTCGATTACGTTTGGCCTTATGTTGAACAACGGCGCCGGAACCGGCTCCACACAGGGGATACGCATCCAGTGAACATCCGCCAGCTGCCAGGTGCCTTCGTCCTGAGGAATACCACCCGCATCGGGGTCATTGATCCACTGGATATCAAGGTAGTAATTCCCGCTGTAAGGCACCACCGTGCCCACCGACGGGTCAACCACCTGAGCACCCTGCCACTTCTCGCCTTCAAGGTTCTGCCGGCCGAGACGTACCATCGACGGCCAGTGGTCGGACTCGCACGGACCGCCGACACCGGCGGCCGAGTCACAACCCGAACTGTAGGACTTGGTCAGGTTACGGGCCGCGTCCCAGGTCAGACCGCTGTCGGCCGACACCGCGATCCAGAGGTCACCGTTGGCCGAACCAACTACGTCCGAACCGTCAATACCACGGGCCGCGCAGTCGTCCTCGATGCCGCCCGGGATGTCGTTGAACTGCACCCACAAAACGTACAGCCGGCCCTGGCACTCCGAAACCGTCATCTTCGATACGTTCATCTGCCAGGCACCGCCGTTACAGGTCGTCTGATCCCACTCGGCGTTATGCACCGTCCGAATGTAGGGCAGATCTTCCGACCAGTGGAAAATACGGCAGTCAAAACCGATCTGACCACCCGTGTTGGCGTCAGACGGCCACACCCGACCCGACCAGGCAATATGCAGGTTCTCGTCGGTCGTGATCAGGGCCGAAAGGTCCGTGTACGGACGGTAACCGCCCTGACCATCAACGTTACAGGTCACGTTGACACGGTTGTTCCAGGTGACACCCTGGTCATCCGATGTTTGATAGTAGATATCGTTATCCAACTGGACAAACGGCTGCGTGCCCGAGTTGGTGTCGCACGTCGCCGAACCGGTCAGGTTGCCTGTCCAGACCAAAGCCACCTTGCCGGTGACATCGGAACAGGCGATATCCTGCGACAGGTCATAAATGGTATCGATAACGTACGGTGGGTAAGCCCACTCGCCACCGCCATCAGTACCTACCTGGCGGAAATAGTAGATCGCCTGAGGATCACCGGCGTTTGCCGAAGACACCTGGCCGATAACGTGCAGAACCGTATCGGGAGTCGTCTCCTGATAACGGAAAGCAGGCCAGTTAACCTGCTGACCGAGTGAACCGCCCCAGGACATAACTGAGTCCGGCACGCGGGTAAGGAAGAAACCGAAGAACTGGGCGAACTCATCGGTGTCCCAGTAGAATTGCGCGGCAAAGGTGGCCACCGGCCTCTCGTGGCTGCCGACCATGGCGCGGTTGTCACCCGTCGCCAGAACACCGCCGTAACCGGCCCAGGTCAGGTTGACCGGGACGGAGCTGCCCAATACGCCGGCGGTGGCGTTGTAAAAGTTGTACTGCATGACGCGGGTGCCGGCATTGTTCTCCGGCAGACGCATCCAGGACATATGGACGCCGACGTCATCGTCCTCACCAATATCAATCATACGGCGCATACTGCCGTTGCGTTGATAGTCGTACCAGGTGTTGCCGATTACGACACCCGGGGAAGGAGTTGCGCTGGGATCAGCCATGGAGGCTCTTCCCAAAGAACCCTTGGATACGTCCAGACCCGACGGGGTAATGGCATTCTCATCGGGATATGGCAGGACGTAGTCCATCACATTGTAAACGCGGGGATTGATAACGCGCTTGCTCACGGGAGCTTTAGCAGCGAAGGCTGTCATCGCCATGAGGGCGACCAGCGTTAAGGAGAGGATAAACAGAACAGTAAGTCTCCTCGTCATTCATCGCTCCTTTCGAGAGTTTCTTTGAACAGTTCCCAACTTAATTCCCCTGGAGAGGAAATAAGTCTTACGGTAGTTAGCATTTTCTTAAGACAATCTCAGCCGTCGGGCACAATATCAGCCACGTCGGCAGAATCAGATGTTACTCTATACTATGAATTCACCTCCCTTCCAGAGTTACGTAAAGGTTCAAAAGCACACACTGTAAATAATTTATGAAGTGGAAAACAGATTGCCCGTTCTGATAGAGCGTTCAATAAAGCCAGCTCTGTCACAGGTGTTTCAAGAAGTCGATCCATGTTTCGAAACAAGTTAAACCTACTCAAACCGCGACTTTTACTGAACGAAATACCTCGCACAGTGAGAAGTAACGCAAGACCAACGGTTGACGGTCACAATCCTCCTGAGGAGAAACACATTAAAATAAGGCCCCAAGCTAATATTGTCAAGACTTTTCCACCGAATACTGCCCGCCCGGTGGCTGCCGCGACCAGGGCAAAAAAAGGCAGCCGCCCGTGAGGCGGCTGCCTTTATCGCATTCCCGGTCCGAAAGCGCAATTATTGCGGCGGTCGCGGCCCGGATTTATACAGATAATTCACAAGATATGCGATGTCGGCCACGTTCGTCTCACCCGAGTTGTCTACATCGCCGCATTCTGTCGAGGTCGGCGCCGGCCCGCCCCGGAAAAGATAACTGCACAGATAGACGATGTCGTTCATAGTGTAGCGCCGGTTGGAGTCGGCGTCCCCCCGCATCAGCGTCACCACCGTCAGAACGGTGCTGATAGTATCTGCCGCCAACTGGGGATCTTCGGCTATGAATGTGAGCGTATAGACACTGCCCAACTGGCTAAGGTCGGGCGTCATAAAGAAAATCCCGGTGCCGTCACCAAAATCCAGGAAACTGGCGTTGGTTATGGCGGGCGAGGCCGTCAGGGTAAGGGTTTCCCGTTCAGGGTCGAAGGCCTCAATCGCTATTTCCGTAAGGATTCCAATGGAAACATCCCGGGCTGCAGGCAGGACCGTAATAAACCGAGGCGATTGGTTGCCCACTTCACCCACGTCGATAATGACATCCTGTATAGTCGTAGCACTCTCGTTGTCAGTAGCGACGAAGCGTACCGTGTACTGACCCGACTGTGTGTAGTCCGGGAAAAAGGCAAAGCGGATAGAGTCGGACGGAGGGCTCAAGGATGCGTTCGGCGGGACGTTTTGTACCGTTATAACTGGCGGGACGGCGCCGTCAACATCCGAGGCCTTCACGCTGAAGGCCAGGGATTGACCCTCCAGCAGCGAAAAAGGTCCCGTGCCAAGCTCAAATGTCATGGTCGGCAGAATGTTCTTGGGATAGACGTTAAACGTCACCGGACCATACTCTTCGTAAACAGCGCTGTCCAGCGCGTCAAATGCGATGAACATCACGTAGTACTTGGTTGGGTTCGACGCTCCCTGGGTGTGATCCGGGGCAAACCTCAGTCCGCCAAAACCGTTTGCAGAATCCTCGAAAACCATGTTGGCTGCCAGCGGACCGCCGATCGGGGAGGCCGACAGCCTGGCGCCAAGGACCGGGAAGTCACCATCAGGATCCGATCCCTGTACTCGGTATGTCAGAGTTTCGCCTTCAAAAACGTTTGTAGCCTGCAAGAACGGGTTGGGGAATATGCTGGGAGCGAAGTTACTGTCAATCACGGTAATAATCACCTCCAGCGAATCGAAGACACCGGCAAAAGCTCCATCTTCAGCGTAAATCTTGACCGGATAAGTGCCGCTGTCGGTCGGCCCTGGACTCCACTTGAAATCGCCTCGTCCGATCAGGTAGTCGGTAAAGGTGGCGCCGGGAGGCAGCGGACTGGCAGACAGCTTGGGGGTCACCTCATCCGGGTCGGAAGCTATCACCGTAAAGGTCAGGTCGAGACCCTCTTTAATAGATTGATCTTCAATCGCTTTCAGTACCGGGGGCTGATTTCCAGCCTCAATGACCTCAACCGTCATAATAGATGTATCGGCCAGTTCACCGTCACTGACGGCGATCGAAACATCCCAAAAACCAGCCTGAACGAAATTCGGCGAAATGGTGAACGAGGCTACCCCATTGCCGCTGTCAACCAAGGCGAAATTCTCCATGACCAGGCCGGAGGTGTCCAGAGATATAAAGACCGGTGTGGAATCCGGGTCGGCGGCGGTGAGAATGCCCTCGAGCGTTTCACCTTCAGTCACCTGCGGGCTGGGAATCATGGTGAACTGGGGCACCTGGTTACCGGCCTCGTAGACCTGAATCAAGACCACTTCTTTGTCAATATCCAGCCCGTCGTATGCCTTAAAAGTGACATCGTGCAGACCTGACTGCACAAAGCTGGGGGTGAAAGTGAACACCCCGACACCGTTGCCGCTATCGACAAAATTCGAGTTTATGGGCATATTGGCAGCCAGCAGAGCCGGAATTCCCCCGTCCGGATCCGTGGCGGTAATGACAACCTCCAGCGTCTCTCCTTCAAGCACAGTCTGGGCTCCGACTTCGGCCAGAATCGGGGGTTGATTCACTCCGACCACGGTAATCTGTACGGCCCGGCTGGCGCTCAGCTGGGGCGTCCCCTGGTCGGTAGCAAGAAACGTAACCGTGTTAACACCTTCTTGCCCGGCGACCGGCGAAAAAGTAAAGGTCCCGGTATTGTTGAGGTTGTCGACAAAGAAAGAGTTGACCGGCGGGTTGATGGCTGTCAGGAGGATGCGGTGGGTCGGATCTGCGTCGGTCGAATCCGTGGCTGCGACTGTAAACACCAATTGCCGATCGGTTCTCACACTGAAGGGGCCGATCGAGTCAATCGCCGGAGCCAGGTTCACCTCATTCGTAGTTATAATCGATATCGCCGTGGTCGAACGCTGCGGCGTGCCGTCATCGGTGGCAATGAAGCGCACCGTGTCCAGACCGGCACTAAAGAAATCGGGACGATAGACGAGCCGGCCGGTGCCATCGCCGTTATCCACGAAAGTATAGTGACCCATGGCCGTATTCACGGCCAGGCTGGGCGGTCCGCCATCGGGATCCGTCGCCGAAACGTCGATGGCCAGCGAGTCGCCTTCATTCACGGCAAAATTGCCCAGGCTGTCGAAGACCGGCGCCATATTCCCTTCTTCAGATACCGTGATAACAACGTCGGCAGAGTCGGCCAGGGCACCGTCGCTGGCGATGAAGGTCACGATGTATTCGCCGCTCTGAGTGTAGTCGGGATTGAAGTCAAATGTCCCGCTGCTGTCCGGATTTATAACAAAGG
>JAOUEU010000229.1 GCA_029858555.1 Candidatus Zixiibacteriota bacterium | reverse complement strand
CCTGCCGGGGGGCGTTTCGGATCTTGACGGTAACCTGCAATCGGTGACAGTGGACGGTGCGAGCTACAATGCTTCCGCGGGCCAGGTGTGTTTCGACGCCCTGGCGGCGGGAAGCTTCACGATTACGGTAACGGCCGAAGATTCGTGCGGCGCCATCAGTCAGGACGAGATAGTCGTGACGGTGGTCGAGAACACGGCGCCGCAGGTGACGTTCGCGGTGACCGACACGACCCTGTCGCAGTGCGTGCCGCAGGAAATCTGTCTGCCGATCCAAATCAACGATGCTGATGGCAATATAACCAAGATACTCGTTTCGCGCGGCGAATACGATCCGGATGCGGGCACGGTCTGTTTCACGCCGCCGGACACCAACGGCACTTATTGCGTGACGGTCATAGCGCGGGATATCTGCGGGCTGGCCGATACCGCCCAGGCGTGCGCCGTTGTGGAACCGGGCGGTTACGTAAAGATCGAGTGCCCGACGGAGACTATCAGTGTGGATACTCTCTGTGAACCGCAGAGCGTCTGTGTGCCGCTGCCTATCAGCGGCCGCGAGTTCTCGGTGGCGGCCGATTTCGGCACCTGGTCTGACGGCCAGTTGTGTTTCGGGGCGGATACCAGCGGCCTGTACGTGATCGAGGTTACCGCCACGGCGGAATGCAATGAAGTTAAATGCACCGTGCGGGTGGAGGTGGTCATCGCCGAGCCGGTGACGATAACCTGCCCGGGCAATGACCAGGTGTTCCTGTGCGCCGCGGACACGCTTGCTTACGGTTTTGCCGTCTCCAGTTCGGTGGCGAGTTATGCGGTGACCGCCCCGGCGTACATACAAGGCGATTCGGTCTACGTGCCGGTTCTTCAGGCGGGCAACTATCTCATTATGATGACCGCTGCGGGGTCATGCGGCGCCGATACGTGCTCCTTCACGGTCGCGGCAACCTTCAACTCCCCGCCGCAGGTAACCGTCGGCAAGGACACCGTCCTGACCGTCTGCGAGCTGCCCAACATCTGCCTGACGTTCGACACCGCCGATGTGGACGACAATATCGTGCAGGTTACCACCAGCCGGGGCGCCATCGCGGGCAACCAGGTTTGCTTCACCCCGCCCAATTTCGGCTTTTATACAGTAACGATCACGGCTACGGACGAGTGCGGCGCCAAGGCGTCGAAGACGGTGAACGTGACGGTGAACCTCGGTCCCGAAGCTCAAATCATCCAGTGCCCGACCAACCAGTTCCGGACGATTTGCGGAGCCGACTCGGTCTGTATCACCGGTCTCCTGATATGGCCCTTTGATGCCCAGGTTACGGTGCTGCCGAACGGTCATTACAACGCCGATGCCGGTCAGATCTGTGTTTATATTGAGGAAAGCGGCACTTACGAAGTGTCGGCTATTGTTAAAGGCCTATGCGGCGCCGATACCTGCTCCTTTGATCTCCAGGTGGATGTGGCGGTGCCGCCGGCAGTGACCTGCCCGGCTCAGCTCGACACGCTGATGTGCCTGGCCGAACCGCAGGAGCTTTGTTTTGACGTCGAGGCCAGCGGTACGGGGCTGGAGGTCAAAATCGAGCCTGTCGGAACATATTCAGCCGGCGTGGTCTGTGTGCCGATCGAAGAGGCGGGCACCTATGAAATCGATATTATTGCGTCGGGCGTATGCGGCGTTGATACCTGTACCACCGTTCTGAATGTCACGGCCGATGAGGCGCCGGAACTCTTCCTGTCCGACTACCTCAGCTTCTACCGCTGTGACTTTGACACCAATGCCATATGTATTGACGGTCTTTATGCCCGTGATAAAGAAGCCGATGTCACGTTGACCCTCACCCAGGTGCTGGTGGACGGCTCACCGGCCACGGCCGAGATCAATTTCGAGTTGGCTCCCGGCGTGAGCGACAGCGGCGAGGTATGCTTCCGTCCCGACCAGTTCGGGGCCTACGAGTTCTTCTTCGAGGCGGACGACGGCTGCCAGATAACTTCGGGATCCTTTATAGTGGATATTTTCGAAAAGGATGACTGTGACGTCTGCGTACACCTGGAGATTGAAGGCGGCGACTGTACCCCGGTGGGACTACCTAAGAATGTGCAAATCAATATCGAGACCAACCAGGTTATCGGCGGTTTCGTGGTGTTGATCAGCTACGACGCCTCGGTGGTGTCCTTCCAGACTGCGGACATCGATGGCTCGAGCATTGACGGTTGGGAATATTTCGTTTATCGACTGAATTCGGCGTCCTGCGGCTCGGCCTGTCCTTCGGGGCTGGTTCGCTTCACCGCTATCGCCGATGTCAACAACGGTGACAATCATCCGCCGGTGGAAACGCTGAAACCCGAAGGTGTGCTGATTGACATGCAGTATCTTGTGGCCAATGACCAGAACCTAAGTGACCAGTTCCTGCCGATCAGCTTCGTCTGGTACGACTGCGGTGACAACACCTTCTCCGACCCGACCGGAAATTACCTCTACGTCGAGAATCGCATATATAATGCGGAAAGCAAGTTGATATGGGACGAAGACGACGATATCAAGTATCCCGATGCGCTGCGTCCCTTCGGCCTGGGTACTCCCGACAGTTGCGTCGTCGGCTCGGACAAGGCCGGGCCGGAGCGATGTGTTGAATTCGTCAACGGCGGGATATGCGTGATTCACGCCGATTCCATCGACTTCCGCGGGGACGTGAACCTGAATAACATCTCTTACGAGATCGCCGATGTAGTGGTGTTCACCAACTACTTCATCTACGGTCTGAGCGCTTTCACTATCAACCTGGCCGGTCAGATAGCCGCGACCGACGTCAATGCCGACGGCCTGACGCTGAGCGTGGCCGACCTCGTCTACCTGATCCGCGTGGTGGTCGGCGATGCTGACCCCATTCCGAAGCTGGTGCCCTACGACCAGGAATTGGTGCTGACAACGCGATACGACCCCGGTCTGTTGAGCCTGTCGTCGCAGGCCGTGAGCAGCATCGGCGGCGCCTTGCTGGTCTACGAGATCCCGAGCGGGTTGAAGTTGGCAGAACCCTCTCTGGCCAGGGATGCCGAGGCTATGTCGATGGTATACGTGGTCAAAGACAACGAGTTAAGGGTGCTGCTGTACAGTCTCAGCGCCGACCGCCTGGCGGCCGGACGAAACGACCTGGTCGAAATACCGTTCAGCGGCGAAGGGCGAATAAGGCTGGTCGAGGCGCAGTTTGTCGACTACCAGGGCAGGCCATATCGGACCGTCGAAAAGAGAAGTCAGTTGCCCGGCGACTATGCCCTCCACCAGAACTATCCGAACCCCTTCAATCCGGCCACGAATATCAGTTTCGTTCTTCCGATGCAGACGCGCTGGAACCTGAGTATCTTTAACATCACCGGTGCGCTTGTCAGGGAGTTCGACGGCACTGACGAGGCCGGCACGGTGACGGTGACATGGGATGGCCGCAACGCGGACGGCGCCCAGGCGGCCTCGGGTGTCTATCTCTACCGCCTTAAGACGGAGGATTTCAGCGCCACCAAGAAGATGATCCTGCTCAAATAGAAAATCTTTCCCATAAGACCCCTGTCTTATCTTTCCTCAGAGGCGTCCGGTTCGTAAGAACCGGACGCCTCGTTTACTTATGATAATCGCGTCCGTGGAGGATGGAAAAGGCACGGTAGAGTTGCTCCAGGAGGACCAGGCGAACGAGCCGGTGGCTGAAAGTCATAGGCGACAGCGACAGGACGGCATCGGCCTTTTTCAGGATAGCCTCGTCGAGTCCATGGGCTCCGCCGACGAGGAAATTGATGATTCCGTGACACCGGGTCTGGAAATTTTCGAGCTTGTCGGCGAAGGTGATCGAATCGCATTTTTCACCGCGATCGCTAAGGGCCACCAGCAGGCCTTTTTCCAGCGCCGCGCGGATGCGGCCGGCCTCGCGCTGTCTGACCTGGGCAGGCGTGAGAGCCGCCGAGACCCTGACAGCCGGAACGATGATCCATTCGATACGGGCGAAGCGTGAGAGCAGCTTGCCGAAGTGCTCACAGCCCTCCGTGACCCATCGCTCCTTGTCCTTTCCGACGGCGATAATTCTTATTCTAACCACCGTCACTGACCCGGATAATCAGGTGTCGCCGCCGGGGACCGTCGAACTCGCAGAAGTATATGCCCTGCCAGGTGCCCAGGACCAGGCGTTTTTTTTCCACCAGTATCTGCTCGGAGAAGCCGATAAGCGAAGCCTTGAGGTGGGCGTCGGAATTTCCTTCGGCGTGGTGGTAACCGTCCTGTTGCGGGATTTCCTTCTGCAGCTTGTAGAGTATGTCTCGGGTAACGGCCGGGTCGGCATTTTCATTGATGGTGACGGCCGCCGTAGTGTGTGGGACAAAGCAGAAGGCCAGGCCCGAATCGTGAGGGCTTTCCTCGACGGCTTTCTGAACCAGCGTGGTGATGTCGATCATTTCTTCCCGCTGGTGAGTTTCTACAGTATAGTCTTTTATCATGCGAACAACGCTTCCGCAAATTGTTTTGGATCAAACGGCTGCAGATCGTCGATGCTTTCTCCCAAACCGATATAGTCAACCGGCACGCCCAACTCTTCGGTCACGGCAATGATTACACCACCCTTGGCGGTGCCGTCCAGTTTCGTAACAATCACGCCATCACATCCCACGGCGTCGGTAAAGACCCTGACCTGGGACAGGGCGTTCTGGCCGGTGGTGCCATCGATTATCAACTCGGAAATGATGGGCGCCGCGGGCAGAGCCCTGGCAATGACACGCTTGATTTTCTTGAGCTCTTCCATCAGGTTGGTTTTGGTGTGCAGGCGGCCGGCCGTATCCACTAACAGAAGGTCAGCCTTTCGGGCCAGAGCGGCGTTGGCGGCGTCAAAAGCCACTGAAGCCGGGTCGGCGCCTTCGCGCGACTTGATGATTTCCACGCCGCTGCGCTCCGCCCAGATAGCCACCTGGTCGATGGCGGCGGCGCGAAAAGTGTCGCAGGCGGCAATCATAACCTTGCTGCCGCGAGAGGCGAAGCTGGTTGCCAGTTTGCCGATGGTGGTGGTTTTGCCGACGCCATTGACGCCTAAAATGAGCCATACGGCCGGAACGGAATTGTCCGCGACAGGGGAGGAGGGCGGCTTTTGCGAAAGGATATTCGTAATCTCATCTTTGAGCAGCGCCAGAACATCGCTTCCCTCGGACAGACCCTGCTCGCG
>JAOUEU010000049.1 GCA_029858555.1 Candidatus Zixiibacteriota bacterium | reverse complement strand
TCCGGCTCGCCGCCGTCTACAGCGATTGGTGCGAATATCCGCCGGTCTACGTCTTTCTCAATACCTGGCTGTCGGACCGTTGGAACCGACGCATACTGGGCGGTCGCGGAAAATCGGCCGTCACCTACATTCATGTGCAGGATGTGATCAGGTTCTTCCTCAGGGTCATCGAGAAAAGCGACGAGCTGCCGCGTCTGTGCACTCTCATCGCCAGCCCCAATGGTTCGGTCTCCCACAACGAACTGTATCGGACCGCCACCAGGTACTATTACGGCCGGGATATAGCTCCCGTCAGAGTGCCCAAGCTTCTGGCCACGCCGGGCATGGTTCTCCGGCACACCGTCGGCCAGGCCTTCGGCAACCCTCCCTTCGAACGCCTGTGGATGGCTGCCTACATAGACAAAAAACTCAACGTGGACGCCTCCAGCACTCACCAGCTCCTGGACTGGGCGCCGACCCCCCGCCTGGACGTCCGGCGGCGCTTGCTTTTCCTGATGGAAAACATGAAGAACCATCAGGACGCCTGGCACCTGCGCAATGAACGAGTACTGAGACGCGTTGCGGAGCGCCCAAATCTGACCATATACTACGTCATGGTCGAATCCCGCGATGCCGTGGTGGACGATATCCTCGCCGCCGTAACGGCGCCCGAAAATACACCGCGCTTCAGCCACTACCAGGCAATGGATCGGGACGTCCTGCGCTGGTACATCACCCTGGTATATCAGATAATCAGCTCAGTCGTGCGCACACGGGATCGTACACTTATGCGTAACTATGCCGAGGTAATCGCGCACCGCCGTTTCATCGAGGGCTTCGACGTGGCTCAGGTGCGTGATTTCCTGCTCACCGCGGGCGGCGTTATCAGTGATGCCCTGAGGGCAAAACCGGAGCTGAGTGACATCAGCCAGCGCATCTACGACTACATCGATATGACTTTCCAACTGGCCGTGGACGAGATTGAAGATTCCTACGAATTCCTGGCCGCCCAGTCACCGCAGTACCTCGACCGGATCAGGACTGTCGCTCTGCCGGCCAGCAGCGCCGACCTGGAGCGCATGGTGCACCGTCTTGAAGATATCTGCCAGGATATGCTGGAGGACCGTCTGAGCGATGGCGCGCGGAAACTACGCGAAGACTCCCTGTCCTGAACGATTCCTCGTGGGGGCCCGGACCCCGTTCGCTCACCGGTTTGCAGAAATTGCGTTCCGACTGGACGGCCCGGCGATCGGCCTGTAATCTCCGGAATGTAAGACCTTTGCGCGCGATCGTGCTCGCACGCGGCCCGGCTGCCCGCGGAGCGTCATTTTTCCAAACCGCTTGACAAGCGGCCGGCCACAGGCTATCGTTAAGCCGGAACCTCGATCATCTTATGCATTATCAAGGCCTCGTGAGGACGTTGTTGTCTTCCACAATAATTGTCTCTCCGTAAAGTACAGGTCTACAAGTCCATTACAATCGGCGGGAGGAGGTGATACGCCAGTCGTAGCATTTCTACGACTCCTGCCTCTGCCGCGATCGGCTGCTTTATGATTGCCGGCACCTCGCAGTGTTTTCAGGACTGCGGCAGAGTGTTTTATCGTTGAGGAGTGCGGCTCACTTATTTACCAGAAAACTTTGCTCACATCAGAGGTGTTATTATGTCAAGGAAATTCATAATAACGGCATGTAGCTTGTTGCTACTAATGTCCATGAGCGCCTTCGCACAGAAGGATATAAATGATACCAAGGCGCTCGGCACGTTCTGCGCATCATGCGAGTTCTCGCTGACCGATGACTCCACTTATTTCTACGGTCAGTCCACCCACGCCTTCCAATTCGACTCCGATTCCAAACAGGTCACGCGCCTTGAGGTAAGCTTCAAGGTAAGCACCACCGGCGCGGTTACCTATGATATCAACCCCGTATACACCGGATACGGCAGTCTGGATACGACCTCGATCGCAACGGATTCGGCCACGTGGATAAATGTCGTCATCGACAGCGTCGGTGGTACCGTGTTCAACGGCGAAACCGTCTTTGAACTGCTGGTCTCAACCGACGAATGCCTGCCGATCGGCGACAGCATTCTTATCGACGTCGGTGACCTGGCCGACTCCAGTTATTACAGCCTGTTTTTCGTTGCCGGCGAGCCTAACCAGCCGTACACGCCCGTCAAAATTGACGGTTTCTCCAAGATGTACGACCCGGAGGCGGTGGTTTCGGTTATCGGCGTCCCGGATGACCCCGATCTGCCGGACTCCTGCTCCGGGCAGTACCCGGGTGACGTCAACGGCGACGAGGATATCGACATCGGTGATCTCGTAGCGCTGAGCAACTTGCTGACCTTCAACATGTCGTTTCCTCACCCGCTGCAGAACGCCGATCCCAACGGCGACTGTATCGTTAACTGGGATGACTACTACTATCTGAACGACATTCTCTTTGTTTACGGCGATCCGCCCGTCGATTGCAGTTGCGAAGAAATGATGCAACTAGTTGACAGCAATGTCCTGGGCGGCAGCGTCAGTGTTCCCCTATATCTTCGCCACATAGATTTCGATTATCGGCACGCTTACGATTTCACCCTCTATCACCCGCCGGCACTGACTTATACCTCCGTTGACACGACCGGCTATTCCGGCGATGTCACGGTATACCAGCCGACCGACAGCACCCTTCAATTCTTCTTCTCCGGCGGTGAAATTACCCATCCCCCCGACTCTCTGCTACCGCTTCAGTTTCTCACGGTCAACTTCGTCATTGACTCCAACCTGGCCGATACCGGTACGTACTACAATCTCATGGTCGATGGCGACTATATCTTTGCCGGCTGCCAGGATTACGCTGACACCGGCAACGGCGATATTGCCATGGTCTGGGTAAAAGCCACCGCTGACAGCACGCGGTGTTATGACTGCGCTGTCGACATTGCCGACGCCTCGATCTACTACGAGGTCGACGCCAACGGCTTCAAGGAGTCCTCGCATCTGTTCACTTTTGACTCCGACGGTTTGTCAGTGTCGGAGATCGAGGTAACGTTGAAGGTCGGCTCGGATGACGACGTCCAGTTCAGCATCGTCGACAAGGGCTACGAGCTGCCGGATACGGCGTGGTATGACGACGGCTCCGATTTCTGGATCAATCTCACCTGGAGCGGCATCGCCGACTCCGTTTTCGATGGCGATGAGCTTTTCGAACTGAAGCTTTATACCGCCGAATGCGTGGCTCCCGCCGACAGTATCGCCATCGAGATAATCGGCAACGGCGCCCAGGGTTTTGAAAACCAGTTCAAGGAAACCGGCACGGCTTATTACAAATCGCTGGGTAACCTGGCTACCGGTTACATGATGATGTACAATCCCGACGTCCAGCTTTCTGTGATGGGCTACGACGAGCCTCTGGTAGCCGCCGATTCCTGCGAAGGCCAGATGCTCGGTGACGTCCTTCAGGATTCGGTCCTGAACCTGCTGGATATGACGCGGTTAATCAGCATTCTCGTGCAGGGCCATTATGAATACCTGCCCGATCCTATTCAGAATGCCGACGCCAACGGCGACTGCATAATCAACATGGACGATTTCCAGTATCTCGACAATTACATTTACTACGGCGGCCCGCCGCCGCCCGATTGCAGCTGCGACGACATGCCGCAGGTGATTGACAGCAATATCGTCGGGGAACAAGTCACGGTTCCTGTCTACTTCCGCGATATCAATCTCGACTACAAAGGGGTGACGGCTTTCTACCTGTTTTTCGATGATGCCCTCAACTGGGTCGGATGGGACTCGACGACGTACTCGTCTGATTTCCAGGTTTACCACGGTGACACATCCGCCGTTTTTGTCTACTATGGTGACACCAAACAGCGACCGCCCGACGACTCGCTGCCGGCTCTGCTGGCCACCGTCACTTTCACTATTGATTCGACCAAAACTCAGGCCGGCGATTATCTCAGGGTGAACGTCTGGGATGGCTACCAGTTCACGGGCTGTGCCAACTATGTAGCGACTGACACCGGCGATATTGCCATAGCCTGGGTAAAGGTTCTGCACGACAGTTCCATTTGCTATGACTGCCAGATGGCCCTCGCCAACGACACCATATATTATGATGTCGATGCCGACGAAATGAAGGAGTCAAAACACCTGTTCACGTTCGACTCCGAGGGTCAGCAGGTCGATGACATTGATATCACTCTTAAAGTCTCGACGGTCGGCAATATCGCCTACAGCATTACTGATAAAGGCTTCGGCCTGCCCGACACCGCTTCGGTTGACCTTGGCTCCGAGGTCTGGATCAACCTGAGCTGGACCGACATTGGCGACTCGGTATTTGTCGGCGCCGAACTGTTTGAGTTGTCGTTGATGACAGGTCAATGCCTGGCGGCGAGCGATAGTCTAGCCATCGAAATCACCAACAATGACAGTCTTGGCTATTACAATCGCTTCAAGGCTTCGTCAGGGGCGTACTGGCGGTACCCGGTCGACTTCGGTTACGCTTTTGTCTACATGTTTGACCCGCTGGTGCACGTCTCGCTGTGGGCCACCGACAGCCTCGACAGCCCG
This sequence comes from Candidatus Zixiibacteriota bacterium, assembly GCA_029858555.1. Lineage (GTDB taxonomy): Bacteria > Zixibacteria > MSB-5A5 > GN15 > FEB-12 > DAOUUR01. The sequence goes on along the minus strand of JAOUEU010000049.1, from coordinate 11,898 downwards.
CCTGACTCCTGTGAGGGTCAGAATCCGGGTGACGCCGATGGCGACGGCGAATTCAGTATCAGCGATGTGACCAGGCTTATCGCGTTTACTCTACAGGGGCGATACGATCTGGCGCCGGAGCCTTTCCAGAACGGCGATCCTAATGGTGACTGCATTGTGGATCCTGATGATATTCAGTATCTGATCGAAGCCATATATATTGAAGGCCCGCCGCCGGTCGACTGCAGTTGCGACGATATGCCCCAGATTCTTGACAGCAATTTCGTCGGCGAGACCGTGGCGGTGCCCGTCTATTTCAGGGACGTCAACTTCGATTACCGCGACGGTGACACGGTCAGGGTCAAGTTTTCCGCCGCCCTCCAGTATGATTCCATCACCACCAACGACATTTCCACCGGCATGACCACGGCCAACGTCACCGATACCTCCATACAATTTATCTTGAATGCGAACACCATCGACAAACCCGCTGCCGACTCCCTGCCGACGACGTTCTTTACTATTTATTTTACACTGGATTCCGCCGAAACCAGACCCGGCGGCCTGTATGAAGTGGCGATCGCAGGCGAGTATACCTTTATGGCGTGTGACGCTTACGGCGCCTCGGGTACCGACGATATTCCTACTGTCTGGGTTAAGGCCGTCTGGGATATGACCAAATACTGCCCGTATTGTGGTGTCTATGCCACCGACGATTCCATTTACTACGAGGTTGACCAGGACGGACTCAAGGAATCAAGCCACCTGCTTACCTTACAGTCCGACGGAAACCAGGTGGAAGACATTGAGGTGACCGTCTTCGTCAACAGCACCGACGTGGTAGATGTCTCGACTGTCGACCGGGGTTTCGGCGCGCCTGCCGTTGACACTCTTTCCGACAGCCTCGGTTTTTGGATAAACATGACTTGGTCGGATGTCGGGGACACGGTTTTCGCCGGCGAAAATCTTGTCGAACTGGTGCTGTACACGGCGGCCTGCGTGGCTCCCGGTGACAGTCTCGTGTTCGAAGTATCCGAACGCCCGGCCTCCAATTACTTCACACAGTACAAAGAGACCGGCACCGGATATACCCGGCACATCGTCAATCGTGGCCCCGGTTACGCGATCTTGCTGGAGCCGGAGCTGTCCGTGTCGCTTATCGGTTCCGGCGAAGTGCCCGGCCAGATTGTCGACAGCAGTCTCGGCAGCACTCCCGTGAGTGTCCCCATCCATCTACATGACATAAACTACGACTACTCCGATTTCAGCGTCTATGTGAAGTGGGAGAGCGGTCTCGATTACGATTCCGTTCAGTACACCAACTACGCCACCGGCAACGCCACCGAACAGACGGGCGATTCCATTATTGTAGCCGATACCAGCGGCCTATTCCAGCATCCGGAATCGATGCCGGAGGTTCTGGCTACTATCTGGTTTACGATAGATACGCTCACCACGGAGCCGGGGGATATGTTCCGGGTCGAAATGTACAGCCCTTACACCTTTGACGGCTGTCCGACATACACCGACACGGGCGATATAACCGACGAGTACGTCTATATCCGGTACAGTGACAGCGGTATCTGTCTCGACTGCGAGTATGCTCTCTCCGACAGCGGTCTCGAGTACAGCTACGGGGTCGGCTACGTCGATTTCAAACCGATCTTCAGCTTTAACTCGGATTCCAAACCGGTGGACAAGATCGAGCTTACCTTCAAAGTCCATTCCACCGACGTCTACTTCGTCACGATTGACGATACTCTGATAACCGGCTTCCAGACGCTTGAGCGCAGTTGGCACAAGGACAGTCCCTATGTCTGGTGTCACGTCGAGATAGACGGCCTCGACGGGGCCGTCTTCGACAACGAGCCGCTCCTCGAGTTTCTTATCCGCACCAGCGAGTGTCGTCCCGCTTTTGACACCCTGTTGGTCGAGTTCGCCTCGCTGGAGGACTCCGGCTACTATAACCAGTTTGTCGATACCGGCGGAAATACCAAGACGTTCCTCGATGAGGACATGAACGACGGGAATTTCTGGTATGTCGAACCGGTTGTCGAAATAACGGCTCTGCCGCATCCCGACTCCGCGGGAATGGTCCTTGACAGCGGCTATGTCGGCGGTTACGCCTCCATGCCGGTTTACCTGAAAGACTTAACTTTCGACTATGTAAACGGCTTCGGTTTCACGGTAGGACATGATCCGGCCCTCACATATCATTCGATAATTCAGACCGACTATTCCTCGGGCAATCTCCGCTTTACTGAAGCCACCGACCAGACCGATTCAACCGTCAGGCTCGAATACGTCGGCGACTGGGGCAGCTATCATTCGGCTCCTCCTTATGAAGTTCTGCTTTGGGTGACTTTCTACTTCGATCCCAACCTGACCATACCCGACTCCTGCTATAAGGTCTGGCTTGACGGTGATTACATCTTTAACGGTTGCGCCGACTTGGCTGATACCGGTACGGCCGTGGATGATTGGGGTTACCTCAAGACGGTCAAGCAGGTTGCCTCTCTCAAGTTCGGCTCGCTGTCGATGCTCAAGAGCACCAGCGGTGGTAAGCTCTACGTCTACCTGAAGAACACGGCGCCTGTTCTCACTGACCTGGTGACCGACTTCTGCGGCATTCGCTTCGCTTTCGATACCGCCAGCCTGAATTACTGCTCCTACGCCGGTTTCTCGACTGCTTATCCATACCAGGGCGACACCCTGTTCTGGGAGGATGAGACTATCGAGGGCTGCGAGGACACCATTGCCTTCGATGAAAACCGCCTGAGCCAGTCTACAGCCATACTGCCCTCGTACATCTATCAGAAGATCGGTTACCTGACTATCAACGCCGGCGGTACCATCGGCAACGACACTCCCGACTTCGTCCGCTTCGCCGATACACCCTATTGCGCCCAGAACAATTTCCTCGTTTTCAAATATACCAATGACACCATCCGATACGTCGATTCCGTAGTCAACGACAGCGCCTATTACGGTGATCTGGATCTCGGGGCCGGCAGTATTTCCATTACCGACGATGGCGGTGACCCCATCGGGTGTCCCATGCTATATGTCTGGGATGGCTCGAACTACGTAATGGACGACTTCATCCTGACGCAGTCGCACGGTAATCTCAATCCCGAGCCCGTCGATGACTACTATCCTCTGAAGCTGGGCGTTATTGACGAGAACGGCTTCTATCGACTCATGGTGCGCGAATTCGAAAAAGAAATTACGTACCTTGACCAGATGGAACTGATTGCCGTCGACTATCCGCAGGGCTCCCGTGTCGGCATCTCCAATGAAGGTGAGGTCTATACCTATAGTGAATCATCGCTGCCCGTAGCGGCCGTCGATGAACTGGGCAATGATGTCCTACCGTACATATCGGCCAAGGATGGTGTCTGGTTCGAAAAATTCGGCCCCGGAAGTCTGACTCTCACTTTCACCAATCCTACGACCGGGAAGGACAGTCGCGGCATGGCCCTGGATCTTGACGAGGGCGGAGAGATCAAAAAGGATGTCTCCGGTACCAAGGAAGCCGGTGGCCATAGCGAGCGGCCTAATCTCATCGCCGCGATCGAAGACGCCTCCGGCAACTGGCACGACCTCGGCGTGGTGCCGCCTCGCCAGTACCTCAGCGAAAACTGTTCCTTCTTCTTCAACAGCGCCGGTGTCGAGATGGGTGAGACCTTCCGAGTGAAAGTCAGCTGGCAGAACAATTTCCGGGCCGACATCCAGCGCCTGCACATCGATGACGGCTCTGAATTCGTGCGCCGCGAGCTTTCCCCGCGATACGCCCGGCACTCAGCCCACGGGAAGGTTCTGCAGAAGCTGACGATAGTCGACGATGATGTCATCACGATCAGACCGGGTGAGGATGTTGAGTTGAAGTTCAGTGTCCCGGAGACCGTCGTCAAGGAAAACTACGCCAGGCGTTATTTCCTTCGCTCCAACGGCTACTTCCGTACCATGGAACCGTCCGATCTGCTGCCGAAGGACTTCGTTCTCTATCACAACTATCCTAACCCTTTCAATCCGAGCACCACTATCAAGTTAAGTGTGCCGACCGACTGTGATATCTCACTGGTGGTCTACAATGTGCTGGGTCAGGAGGTGAAGACGCTTTATGACGGCAGGATTGACGCCGGGACCCACGACATAGTCTGGAACGGCGACAACAATAATCACGCCCGCGTCGCCAGCGGTGTTTATTTCTACCGCTTGCGTTCGGGCGACTTCGACAGGTCTCGTAAGATGACGCTTCTCAAGTAACCGAAAGACCGAATTCTAACCTCTTAACACGGAGCAGGGGAACCCCCCTGCTCCTTTCATTTGGTACTGTGAAGAGGAAAGACTCTCCCGTAGCCTTACAGCTTTCCGGAATCAGCGATCGGCCCTAACGGAGATCCTCACGGAGACCCGCGCATACCGATCTCACTAACGCTGCCGCCTCTTCATTCGACATGCTGTTGATGGGCCTTTCCCGCGGTTGCCTTTTGACGACTCCCGCTGGAACAATACCTATGAGAACCTGGTCGAACCCCGCCCAACTGTACAGCCAACCGGCGACAAGGCTACCGGACCAGTTCCCTGCATTCGAAAAGGGGTCGGGGCCGGTCATGGGAATGACTCTGATGAATAGGAATGATGCGTCGGCACTGCAAAACGTCGCCGGGACCGACCAGGCTGTGTCCCGCGTAGTTGCGTAGTGTTGCGTTGCCACCAGCATTCCCGCCGAGTCCCAATTCTTTTCAATCTGCACTGCATACCAGTCGGCGTTGTCCGAGCGGGACCATATGAGGTCAACACCCCCTCCGGCTAACACCGCCGTGTCGTTCCCGGGGTTCACGATATTGATAGCATCCATGCTGATATCCAGCAATTTAATGGCGCAGTAACCCGATTTACCCCCGGAGTGGACGGTAACTCGGACGATGTCACCACGGTCGAACATAGGGGGGTCGGCCGACGGCAGTTCGTTAAAACCCACGTAATAGACATAATCACCGTTGCCCCAATACTGGCTGCGATTTAGAGAGCAGAGCGTGTCTTCAAGGGTAACCGAATCCACTTCGGGGAAAGGAGCGCCGCCGTAAGGGCGGAGCCGCATAGCCAGGCCGACTCTGGGATTGACAACTATCAGGCCATCGGCGAACAACTCCGGCGACGAGCCGCCTGCCGCCGGGTTGTCATCGTCACTGCCACACCCGACAAATACACATGTCGATATCAGCAGGCTTACCACTGTTACGATTAGTGCCAAGCGCATATCTACTCCCTTCTTCTTTGTATTCACTCACGTCGGCAGCCGGAGTTGCTCCATGGAAAGCGCTTTCCATCTATTAAGCCCGCCAACCGTACGAAGACACTGATCCGGAAGCAATTCAGTCCGACCGGGTTCGGTTGAATTCGTCGACCACGCGGCGAATGGCCGCCGTGTGCGCTGGAGTGGTGCCGCAGCAGCCGCCTATAATACTCACGCCAAGTTCCAGCAAAGCCCGGCATCTGTCCGCCGTAAACTCCGGTGATTCCGGATATTGCAGAGTATCTCCTTGCATCTGCGGCAAACCGGCGTTTGACTGTATTAGTAGAGGCTTGCTGGTGTGCTGTTTGAATTCGGCAGCAATCTTTATCATATTCTCGATGCCGTTGCCGCAGTTGGACCCGATAACGTCCGCCCCGGCGGCGGCCAGGCCTTCCGCGGCCTTTTCCACGGTGGTGCCCATAACCGTGAAGAATCCCCTGGGTGTTTCATCGAACGTCATCGTGGCCGCGACCGGAATATGCGGTGCTACGGCCTTGGCGGCTTGCACGGCAAGCACCGCCTCGGCCAGGTCCGTCATGGTCTCGATACAAATCAACTCGACGCCTTCACCGGAGATCGCCCGCAACTGTCGCTCGAACCCCTGTCGCACGACATCGGGCTCGGTATCGCCGTACGGCTTCAGAAGCCGTCCGCTCGGTCCGCAGGACGCCGAGAGATAGGCCGAGGCGTCGATGGCACGCCGGGCGGCGCGTACGCCGGCGATATTTATGGCCTCCGTCTTGTCCTCCAGGGCGTACTGGGAAAGTTTCAAGGGCGAACCGCCGAAAGTGTTGGTCTGGATGATGTCCGCGCCGGCGTTGAGATACAGGTAGGCAATCTCCTCCAGGGCTTCCGGATGTTCCAGATTCATTTTCTCCGGACAGTCACCGGGTTTGAGGCCTCTTTTAAACAGCATCGTGCCCATTGCCCCGTCGGCCACAAGTACTTGCCCCGCCTTCAGACTGTCCAGCAACTTTTGCATATCAGGATGACCCGGTAAAGCGTTTGACACAATCAACCGCGTTGACCCCGTCAAAGCAGTAGGCGTCGGCGCCTATCTGGTCAGCATAATCCTTCGATAGCGGCGCTCCGCCCACAATAATCTTGATTTTTTCACGGATGCCGCGTTCCCGGGCCAGGTCGACCACGTCCTTCATCACCGGCATGGTGGTGGTCAGGAGAGCCGATAAACCGATAATTGCCGCCTTTTCTTTTTCAGCCGCATCCACGAATCGCTCCGGCGGAACATCCTTGCCCAGGTCAATCACGTCAAACCCGGCCCCCTTGAGCATGATACCTACAAGGTTCTTGCCGATATCGTGCAGGTCCCCCTGCACTGTGCCGATGACGACTTTGCCGACGGTCGGAATCCCCTCCCTTATCATCAACGGTTTTAGAAGTTCCATCCCCGCATGCATAGCCCTTGCCGCCAGAAGCACGTCCGGCAGGAATATCTCGTGGGCCTTGAATTTCTCGCCGACGACCGTCATCCCTGCAATCAGACCCCGGTCGAGAATTGCCTGTGTCTCGAGCTTCTGTTCGATGGCCGCCTGCGTCAATGCCGCCACTTTGCCGGTATCGCCCTTCTGCAGATTTTCCGATAGCTGCTGTAGAATGTCCATAAAACTCTCCTGTATCTGCTCCAAACTACACACTTTTCTCCTGCCGCGCAATGGTTCTGTAATACCTGACTCAACTGTCCAGCCGATTCACCAGGGCCGCGTACCGCTCCAAATCACGGTTGTGATCGAGATAATATTGTTTGAAATTCTCCAAATTCTGCCGTCGCCGTTACTGCACCCACACAGCCTTGATTCTTTCGCGGCAGGTGTGCGTGCCACAGGCATTGCAGAAAGCGTAGTCATCGTCAAAATCGAATATCCGCTTGGGTCCGGCGACCAGCACGCCGCTGACGGATTTCAGCGGCTGCATGAGAAAACTGGCATTGAGTTCGATACCGATGTGACCCGGACGAAGAACCTCGAAAAGTCTCTTCTGGCCGCTGACGTGCCAGCCGCAGTATCCGGGGCAAAACGACAGCATCCCCGAGGACGAGTCAAAACGATCCTGATTCTTGAGGCACTGACGGTAATGATTCTCAATAAACCGGGTCGCCATCTCGGCGCCCTCTGAAGCCGTGGTGTCAAGCATGGCCCCGAGGGCGAAGTCGTTGGCCTCAAAAAGACGCGCAATATCGTCGCTGACATCGCCTCCGACGGTGATGGCGAAAAGCGCCAGAGAGTCGGCGATGGGGTAGATGTCCATCAGGGGAGTATGGGCCTCGTTCCGGCCTTCTCCATGGTACACGCTGTCGAAATCAGTCTTCGAGATGTCCCTGACCAGTCCTGTCGGTTGGCACAGCCTCTTGTATATCAGAAGAGACTTCCGGGCCAGTGCCATCACTCGCTCGTCGTCGGTGGCGCCCCCAGGAATGCCCTGACCTTTCAGCACCGTGTCAATGGAGGGCATGACGGCGCCCACCGGAATGTCGACAGTAGTACGCATCAGCCTGTCACGGGCAGTTTGTCCATCCGGTAGCGGGCCGCCTCTTTTACCATAAGCCGGGTAAGCTCCGCTTTTACCTCGCGCGGCGTTCTGACCGGCTCGTGCTCACCGATTATTCGCTGAGTTTCCCGGCGCGCTCTCTCCAGAAGTGTCAGCCCGCCTTCCTCCAGCCATCGCGATCGGTTGGCGCGGTCGATCACCGGTCCGGGGAAATATATCTCTTCTTTAAGGTATCGACGCGTGTGGTCGGAAATGAGGAGGTGCTGCTCGGACAGGAGCTCTTCGAAACGGGGCAACGACGGAAAATCCTCCCTGGGTTCGATGCCCCCGGCCAGGCGATGACACATACCGCAAATCTCGTTGTCGACCACGAGCTTCTCCAGGCTGAAGCAGCTTTCGAAATCGAGCATCCCCGGCCCGGAAACGTTGTTGATACCGGCCAGGGCCGCCAGCGTCGCGCCCATCGAAGACTCCAGGCCCGCCTGGGCGTCAAGGTGCTTGGCGTCACTGAGGCCGATATAGGCCTGCGTGGGCAGTCCCATGCTCCGGCCTATCTCGCTGTAGGCGCAGTCGAGCATCATCGTTTCCACCGCCCCCATCGGGGTTGTCTCATACCGGACGTCGAATATTGCCGGCGACCCGCCCCAGAGCGCCGGCGCCCCCGGATTGGTCAACTGGCTGATGGCCAGGCCGCTCAGCGTTTCGGCCGTGTGCTGGACCAGCGTGCCCACCAGCGTCACCGGCGCCATGAAGCCCGAAAGCGGCATCGCTATGTATTCCACCGGTATCATATATCTGGCGCAGTCGACGACGTTCTGCGACGTGACATCACTCCATTTAAGCGGCGAGGTCGGACAACACGAAAAAACCGTCAGGGGCCGCTCCGCCAGGTTCTCTTTCGAGCCTCGTACCGCCACCTGGAGGTCCTTCATGATTTCGAAGGCCTCGATGGTGAACGTGCCCGTCACGACCGGCTTTTCGCAATACATCAGGCTCAGGTAGAGCCGGTAACTGTCCGATATTTTCTCGGGAACGTCGGAGGGTACCATCGCCGTCGCTTGTGAGGCAATATGCTTCATGCCACACATCAGCTTGGCATACTCGACATAGTCAGCCGAGGTCGGTCGGCGGGTCACATTGGAGACACTGTCAAGAATATTGATGGCCGCCGAGCCCGGCGTAAAATTGACCTTGTACCCCGAAAGATCGACAGCCTCGTTGCCCAGCATATCGAACAGCGTGAATGACCGCGGGGCCGTCTTAAGAGATTTGTCGATTATGTCCTGTGTGAAATAAGCGCGTTTTTTCCCCTCGTCGATGCGTGCTCCGTAGTCGGCCAGGAGCGACAGGACAGCCTCATTGTGTATTTCGACGCCGAGTTTGCAGAGCAAATTCCTGCCTTCGGTGACGATTTTATCCAGTAAATCCTGCGACAGAAAAGTCATGGTTGGCCTCATCGCGGCCCTCCTTTTTGAGGTCGGACCAGGCGTGTGGTAGCCCTGGGTGCCGTTACTATACTAACCAACTCCTAATTACATCTTCCGGAGATAATTTGTCAAGGACGGAAAGGCCAGCGGAACCAGCAGCCTGTTGAATTACGTTCGTCGCTCAACGTCCTGCCGTACGGCGAGTACCCCGGCCGATAATCATGCGTCCTTCGTGCATTCTGAGATCCGGGTCGGTGCGCACGATCTGAATAGCCGCGACAATAGTCCTCTGTCGAAACAAGTTCCTTGTCGTCCGATTTTTCATCCGGCGGGTGATAGGCATGCCTGTACAATACTACTCGGAGTTGACAGGCTGCAAACGGGATGGCATATTGCTGCAGATTCGTTACTGGAAGGAGGTAGAGCGGTGCCTTTCGTTAGACTAGATGATCTCGAGCGCAAAGAACCCGTGGCAGGTTTCAAAGGTCATATGGTGCATACCGATAACATGACCTTGGCCTACTGGACGATCGACGCCGGGGCGCCGGCCCCCAATCACTCCCACCCGCACGAGCAGGTTACCAGTATCATCGAGGGTGAGTTCGAACTTACTCTCGACGGCGAAACCAGGGTCCTGGCGCCGGGAATGGTCGCGGATATTCCTGCCAACGTGCCTCACTCGGCCAGGGCCATAACCGATACTCGCCTTATCGACATCTTTCACCCCGTCCGCGATGACTACCGTTGATGCCAGTCAGACCCAGAAAAGGCCGCGTAGTGGCCGCTTATGAATCGGCCTACCCCGAGCCGCTGGTGCTCAAGGCGGGGGATCGCGTGAAAATAGGCGAAAAGAAAAGCGAGTGGAGCGGGTGGCTGTGGTGTACTGGCAGCAACGGCAGCGCCCGCTGGCTTCCGCAGAGCTACCTGGTCAGAGAAAATGACACCGGCCGAATGTTGCGCGATTACGATGCCACCGAGCTGTCTGTGACTGTCGGAGAGGTTCTGACCATTACCCGGCAGGAAAGCGGCTGGCTTTGGTGCACGAACAAAAGCGGCCTGAGCGGCTGGGTACCGGCCGACAATGTTCAAATCGCTCGATAAGCAGCCGTCCGGCGGGTATTCTTGATTGACAGCAATACTGTTATTTGACAACTTGGTTCAAACCGGAACCGGGAAAGAGCTATCCGCTGCAACCTTGAGCCTGAAGGACGATTGAGCGCCAGAGCATGCCGCCTGTTGGGAACAATATAATAGCCAGACCTGCCGGGGCAGCCGTGTGGCTGCCGGTATCCGTCTTTATCATCGGATTTGTCGTCCTGCTGCTGCTGATCCTTATCGTCAACGACGGTCATGTGGTCTATACTCTCGATGACGCTTACGTGCACCTGGCTCTGGCCGAAAACATCGCCAACGGTCATTATGGCGTCAATGCCGGCGAATACTCCGCACCCTCGTCCAGCATTCTGTGGCCGTTCCTGCTGGCTCCGTTTGCCAAACTGCCGGTGGCACAGTATGTCCCACTCATGGTGAACCTGCTCGCGACGATTGGAGTCCTGCTGCTGTACAGCCATCTTCTGCTGCTGGCCTTCCGAGAGGCTGCCGGTGCTGGATACGGGTTGAAGATAGGCCTTGTCACGGCATTGCTCATCCCGGCCACCAACCTGTGGGGTCTGTTATATATGGGGATGGAACACACGCTCCAGCTATTCCTGGCCGTACTTACGGTCATCGGCCTTGTGCGTGAGTGCCGGGACAGCACCGTCCCTTGGTGGTTGCTGGTGGCTATCATTGCCGGGCCGCTTATCCGCTACGAAAACCTGGCCCTCTCGGCGCCGGCGCTGGGATATCTCTTTCTTCGGCGTCATTTCCGGCCTGCCGTTATCGGGGCAGTTGGCGTAGTCCTGACTTTGGGAGCCTATTCGTTGTTTCTGAACTCCCTGGAACTGGGTTGGCTGCCGACTTCGGTAATATCCAAGTCACGTCCTGTCTCGAGCGGCGGTAGTGTTGCCGCTCTCATCAGCAATTTCAAATCAAACCTGCGCCTCGCGCAGGGCGCTCTGCTGGCGGTGGGTTTTTTCCTGTCGGCCCTGCGTGCTGCGAGCAGACGACCGGCTCCGTCTGAGAGACTTTTGGCGGCCTGGGGCGCCTGTGCCATTCTGCTGCACCTGGTGGTCGGAAACTTCGGGTGGTACAGCCGCTACGAGGCTTACATATGGGCGACGGCTCTTTTTACGCTCACCTATATCTACCGCAGAGGACTTCTCAGAATTGCCGGAGGCCTGCCCGGTCATCGCCTGGCGATTATCCTGTGCCTGTTTGTCGGTATCACCGCCCGGCCATATATCGGCGGTATGCTTACAACCAGGGTCGCCTCTAACAACATATATCAACAACAATACCAGATGCATCGGTTTGTGACCGAGTATTACCGGGCGCCGGTCGCTGTCAACGACATCGGCTGGGTATCTTATGCCAATGACAACTATGTCCTCGACCTGTGGGGCCTGGGATCACAACAGGCGCTCGAATCGCGCCGCAACCACGAGGGCCCGCAATGGATAACGGCTCTGGCGAATAAACACGACATTCACCTCGCCATGATTTACGATACCTGGCTGCCCGAGATCCCTGCCGGTTGGATAACACTCGGGGAATTGCGCCTCGGGCGGCGTAAGATCACGCCCG
>JAOUEU010000226.1 GCA_029858555.1 Candidatus Zixiibacteriota bacterium | reverse complement strand
TCTATGCCACCGACAGCGCCACCTTTGCCAACGTACGAGGCCTTTTGGCCGACTTTCGCCACACTCTTCCTGACCGTGCCTCGTTCGTCTTCCGAGACAGCACCGGCCCATAGATGCCGGCGGAGCCTGGCCCCGCCGCGGCGGCAACTGCGATACTGGTCCGGTCGGCCCAAGCCCCTGCAAAAAAAAACGCCGGGAGTTACCCGGCGTCTCTGCAAACAACCGCTAGCTATCAGGAGTCCTTTCCCGAAAACGGCAGCCGCAGAAGATTGTTTTGTCTGAAGCCGCGTGGTTACCACGGAGGGCAGGGTACGCACACGTCCCAGCAGATGATCGGCGGTTCGATGGTGCAGTACATTATCCACATACAGCATGGGGGCCGCGCCTCTACATTGTCCGTAGAAACGATCGCGAAGGCGCCTGCGAAGAGCACGAGGAAGGCGAATACAAGGGCAAGAGCCTTGAACCTTCGCATGTTAGCCATAGATTTTCACCTCCTTTTGCGCTTGACGGTTAAAGTTGGGTGATAATGGTGAGGATTGTATCCTCCTGCTGAACCCCCAGTGCTCCCGCCCAGAGACCCATCACGGAACCCTCGGGTGATAGGAGCATGGTCTGGGGGAAAACATTTCCCTTGTAGGCCTCGATTACGAAAGCGTCCTTGGCGCAAACGGCCGGGAATTCGACGCCGAAATCGGCTACGAAGTTCCTGGCTTCCTGCAGGTTGCCCGCACACAGACCCACGTATCGCAGTTTCTCGGTGTTGTGTTCCCGGTAGAGGCGGTTCCAGAACTCGATATTGAGCTCGCATGAAGCACAGGTCGGCGCGAACCAGAACAGCATTGTGTATGGCGCCTCGGGTGAATAGCGCAGGTCGATGTCATTGCCGTTGAGGTCCACCGCCGCGAATGACGGGACGATCTCGTCGGCCGCAAGAGTCTTGAAGTACTTTCGCGGATCTTCAATCAACGCGCTCAGCTTGCGGTTCTGATATACCAGGTAGACGATCTCCAGCCCCATGACTATTATTATCAAAATGAGGATAATAGTCAGGCGGTCCTTGCGGTTTACGGGACCCACTGCTCCTGTTTCCTTTCGTTTCATTTTAGTGAAGGCTGTCCTGTGATGAGCCGCTAAATGACTGGACGAGAATGTTTACAGACGCGATGAAGCCGGTTAGCAGTCGTCTGAGAGTTCCCTTTCCAGCATACCATATCGACGGCGGGAGTGTCAAGCTGATTGTGCGGGCCGATGCTCCGACCGGTCTGGCCGCCTCCCCGGCATAACGCGACAAAAAGCTCCGGTTTGACCTGTCAATTCCTGTCCGGTACATCCCTTTTCGGTTGCTTTATATGCCTTTTGGATATATAGTTAGAATCTGATTGACGAGCCCCGGGCGGGTCAAAAGACAGCTGATTTTATCCTGATTACGCTCGGTATTTGGGGCCGAAATGGAACGCTTGAGGTGTAGACTCCATGAAAAAAATTCTGGTAACTGGCGCTGTCGGACAGATTGGGTCCGAATTGACGGCTGCCCTGCGGAAAGAATACGGTGAGAATCACGTCGTTGCCACCGACATCAGGATGCCCACGGATGTCGACCTGCGCGATTCCGGACCTTTCGAGTTTCTCGATTGTCTTGATCCCAACCACATCACGCGCGTCATGCAGATACACGAAACCGATACCATCTACCATCTGGCCGCCATCCTCTCAGCCGTGGGAGAGACAAAGCCGGCCCAGGCCTGGCAGGTCAATATGAACGGGCTGTACAACATTCTCGAGGCGGCGCGTCAGTACCACTGCGCGCTGTTCGTGCCCAGTTCCATCGGCGCCTTCGGGCCGACGACCCCGCGGGACAACACCCCGCAGGATACTATCCAGCGCCCGGACACTATTTACGGTGTTACCAAAGTGGCCGGTGAACTGCTGTGCGACTATTACCACAAGCGTTTCGGCCTGGACACGCGCGGCCTGCGTTTCCCCGGCCTGGTATCCTATGAAACCGAGCCGGGCGGCGGGACGACGGATTACGCCGTGGAGATTTACTACGAAGCAGTCAGACATAAGAAGTACAAATGCTACCTGCGCGAGGATACTTCGCTGGACATGATGTACATGCCGGATGCGCTCAGGGCCATGATCGAACTCATGGAAGCCGATCCGTCAAAGCTCAAGCACCGGAACGCCTTCAACGTCACTGCCATGAACTTCACGCCGGGCCGGGTCGCCGATGAAATTCGTAAACATATCCCTGAATTTGAAATAGCGTACGAGGTGGACCCCACCCGCCAGGCTATCGCGGATTCCTGGCCGAACTATATGGATGATTCCGCCGCGCGGCACGAGTGGGGCTGGAGACCGACCTATGATCTGGCCGGGATGACGGTCGATATGCTGGAGAAGTTGACCGGCCGGGTATCGGCTCCCGACAAACAAAAACGCGTTTCCTGAAGCAATTAAACGGGGTCGACAACGACTGACTTGCAGAAGAAACTACGAGGTTACAAAGAATGTCCAACATCGGTTCATACGACGAGAGAATCAAGAATTTCGATTGGTCGATTGCCGAAAAAGAACTCGGCTATAACAACGGCAATGTCCTTAACATCGGCTGGTACTGTTCCGACCGGATCTGCCAGTTGGGCAAGGCCGACAAAATGGCTCTATTGTGGGAAGACTCCACGGGAAGAGAAAAGCGGTATACGTACAACGACATCCGCCTGGCCAGCAATACCATCGGCACCTTCCTGAAAGACCTGGGCATCGGGAACGAGGATCGGGTTTGTCTTTTTATGGATAAGATACCCGAGCTGTATCTTGGCTTCGTGGGCATTTTGAAGATAGGCGCCATTGCCCAGCCTCTTTTTTCCGCTTTCGGTGATGAGTCCCTGTACGTGCGGTTGCATGACGCCCGGACCAGCGCCATCATCACCCAGCGAAAGCACGTCGGGAAGGTGCGCAAAATCATTGACAAAATGCCGTACTTGAAGCACATCATCGTCGTCGACCATGACGGCCGCAAGCCTCTTAAAGAACGTGAGATTGCTTTTTCGCTCGAAGAAGCCGAACCCGTCGAGCATCTCGAGATATTTCCCACCACGGCCGAGTCGGCATCGGTGCTCCACTATACTTCCGGCACCACCGGCCAGCCCAAGGGGGTCAAACACGTGCACTACTCGCTTATCGCGCAGTACCTCTCGACCAGGTGGGTTCTGGACCTGCAGGAAGACGATATTTACTGGTGCACGGCCGATCCGGGCTGGGTGACGGGAACGTCGTACGGCATTATCGGCCCCTGGAGTGTGGGCGCCACGCAATGTGTGCAGGACGCCGGTTTTTCGGCCGAGGCCTGGTACCGCTTCATTGAAAAGCGTAAGGTGACAGTGTGGTACTCGGCCCCGACAGCCATACGCTCCCTCATGAAAGCCGGCGAGGATCTGGTCAGGAAGTTCGATCTCTCCTCCCTGCGGCACCTGGCCAGCGTGGGCGAGCCACTCAACGCCGAGGCCGTGGTCTGGTCGGAGAGAGTGTTCGGCCATCCCTTCCTGGATACCTACTGGCAGACCGAGACCGGTTCGATCATGCTCACCAACTTCCCCGGGATGAAAATCAAACCCGGTTCGATGGGTAAGCCCTTCCCCGGAATCAAGGCCACCGTGGTCGATGCCAAGACTTACGAGCCTATCACCGAGCCGGGGCGGGTGGGACTGATTGCTTTCCGGCCCGGCTGGCCGTCCATGATGCGGGCTTACTGGAACAACGAGGCGACCTACCAGGGCAAGTTCAAAAACGGCTGGTATCTCTCGGGCGACCGTTCCAGCATCGACCGTGACGGTTATTTCTGGTTCACCGGCCGGGACGACGATGTGATCAATACCGGCGGTCACCTGGTGAGTCCGTTCGAGGTCGAGTCGGCCCTGCTGGAGCACGAGGCCGTGGCCGAATCGGCCGTGGTGGCCAAGCCGGACGAGGTCAATATGGAGGTGGTCAAGGCATTCGTGGCGCTCAAGCCCGGCTTTGAGCCGGACGCCGACCTGGAACTGCGGATTATGAATTTCATTCGCAAGAAGCTTTCGCCGCTGGCCATGCCCCAGGAAATCGAATACGTTGACTCGCTGCCCAAAACCCGCAGCGGCAAAATCATGAGGCGCCTGCTCCATGCCAAAGAGTGGGGGGAGGAAGTCGGCGATACATCGACCCTCGAAGATGACGAGTAAATTACGAACGCGAATAGCAAGGAGACGGATATGGAAGAGATGAAGGATGTGATCCTGGAATACGTGATTCAGGAGTATCTCGAAGACGAAGACGAAGAGATAACCTACGACACGCCGCTCATCTCAGGCGGGATTGTCGATTCCTTTTCCATGGTATCACTGAAAAGATTTCTGGAGAACAAGTACAATATCTCCATCCCGGACGACAAAGCGACGCCGGAGGCATTTGACACCGTCAACAAGATTGTGGTGCTGATCAAACAGTTCATCAACTAGCAGGATTCATACCGCCGGCCTTGCGAGCGGCGGCCCGGCGACATATGCCGCGGGGCGGCAGGCGCCCGGTCACGGCTTTTTGCATCGCGGGCGGATAGTTTTCTATCAGGAGTTCACTAATGGCATACAGTGATAAAGTACGCGAGATTTACCGGATGACGCTCAAGGGAATACAGGATGCCGGCATCTTCAAGCAGGAACGCTTCATTCACTCGACGCAGGCCGCCGACATCGAAGTGGAGTTTCCCACCGGCGCTTCGGTCAAAAAAGTCATCAACATGTGCGCCAACAACTACCTGGGGTTGTCCAGCCATCCGGAAGTTATCAAGGCGGCGCATGACGGTCTGGAAACGCGCGGTTACGGCATGTCGTCGGTTCGTTTCATCTGCGGCACCCAGGATATTCACCGCGAACTGGAAAACAAGGTCACCGAGTTTCTGGGCACGGAGGCGACGATTCTCTTCCCGTCCTGCATGGACGCCAATGCCGGCGTTTTCGAGGCGGTGTTGACCAAGGATGACGTCATGATATCCGACCGCCTGGTGCATGCTTCGATCATCGACGGTATCCGCCTGTGCAGCGCGGTCGAAGACACCTTCAAGCACTCCAACATGGAACACCTGGAAACGAAACTCCAGCTTCATGCCGACAAGCGCCTTAAGATGGTCATTACCGACGGTGTTTTCTCCATGGACGGCGACACGGCGAAACTCGACGAGATGGTGGTCCTGTGCGAAAAGTACGATGCCATGGTTTTCGTCGACGATTCCCACGCCTCCGGTTTCATCGGCAAGACCGGCCGCGGCACGCACGAGAAGTGCGGCGTGGTCGGCAGGATTGACATTATC
>JAOUEU010000228.1 GCA_029858555.1 Candidatus Zixiibacteriota bacterium | reverse complement strand
GATCGACTCCATCGGTGACAAGGTGGCCCAGAAAGTCAGAGAACGTCAAGAGATTACAGCTGCAATCCCGCGCGCGACGCTGTCGCTGTATGAACGTGTCCGTCGGGGCAAGGGTGGCGACGTCGTAGTAGCCGTCAAAAGGAGGGCCTGCGGAGCCTGTTACAAGGCGCTGACTCCCAGAAAGGTTCAGGAAATCAAGAAAGCTGATAAGGTCTATACCTGCGAGAACTGCGGGACGCTGCTTTTTTGGGACAATGATGTTTCGAACTGAGCCAGGACGGAATCCGGCCCGGAATTTGATAACATGGTGAAGCTTATATGGCAAAGATACTTAAGCAAGAAGCGCTGACATTCGATGACATTCTCCTGGTCCCGGCGTATTCCGATGTGTTGCCTCGCGATGTGGATGTCACGACGAGCATTGGGCCGGGCATCACCCTGAACATTCCGATCCTGTCGGCGGCCATGGATACGGTCACCGAATCAGGGTTGGCCATTGCCATCGCTCGACAGGGCGGTCTGGGGGTGATTCACAAGAATATGTCTCCGGAAGCTCAGGCCGGGGAGGTGGATAAAGTCAAGCGTTCGGAGTCCGGCATGATTGTCGACCCCATCACACTGCCGCCTGATCGGACTATCGGCGAAGCTCTCGGAGTGATGAAGAAGTTTTCGATTTCCGGCATTCCCATCACTGAAGACGGAAAGCTGGTGGGCATCCTGACCAACCGCGACCTGCGTTTTCACGGTGATGAGAGCCTTGCCATAGCCGAGGTTATGACGGCCAAAAATCTCGTGACGGTGAAGGAGGGGACCAATCTCGAGATCGCCAAAGAGCTGCTACATAAGCACCGGATTGAAAAATTACTGATTGTTGATGACCGTTACATGCTCAAGGGCATGATCACGGTCAAGGATATCATGAAGAAAATACAGTACCCTCACTCGTGCAAGGATGACCGCGGCCGGCTTCGGGTGGGGGCCGCCGTCGGTGTCGGTCGGGACCTGGAGGAGAGGGCCAGCGCTCTGGTCGACGCGGGTGTGGACGTACTGGCAATTGACAGTGCTCACGGCCACAGCGAAGGGGTGGTGAAGGCCGTGCAGTTTTTGAAAAAGACGTTTGGCAGCCTGCCCGTCATAGCCGGAAACGTCGCCACCGCCGAGGGCGCCAGGGCTCTGATAGACGCCGGCGCCGACTGTGTCAAAGTGGGTGTTGGTCCCGGTTCTATCTGTACGACGAGAGTGGTTACCGGGGGGGGAGTGCCGCAGGTGACGGCTATATGCAGCGCGGTGGAAGCGGCCGAGAAAAGTAATATTCCGGTTATTGCCGACGGGGGTGTCCGTTATTCGGGGGACATCACCAAATCGCTGGCCTGCGGGGCCCGGGCGGTCATGATCGGTTCCCTGTTCGCCGGGGTGGAGGAGTCGCCGGGCGAGACGGTATTGCTGGAAGGACGTTCTTTCAAGGTTTACCGGGGCATGGGGTCGGTGGGCGCCATGAAAGAAGGGAGCAAAGACCGGTATTTTCAGGACCATGAAGACGAAGTCTCCAAACTGGTTCCGGAGGGTGTCGAGGGCCGGGTACCGTACAAAGGTCCCCTGGCCGACTCGGTGTATCAGATGATTGGTGGTCTCCGGGCCGGAATGGGTATGTGCGGCGCCGCCAGTATTGCCGAACTAAGAGATAAGGCCCAGATTGTGCGGGTCAGCCCGGCCGGCGTAGCCGAGTCACATCCGCACTCGGTGCCGATCACCAAGGAGTCGCCCAATTACCGGCGGATGTCGTAGCGCCGCCGGACGGGAAAGTTGATAAAGTAGTTGTTGTGTATATATCGTAAACGTGAGCTTGAGAAAGTAGGAGAAACAGTCGCGCTTTAAATGAACATTTAAAGTGAGGAAAGTCCGAACTCCCCAGAAGCAAGGCGCCCGGTAACACCGGGGCGGAGTGATCCGACGGAAAGTGCCACAGAAACGATACCGCCTCTAACGAGGTAAGGGTGAAATCGTGGTGTAAGAGACCACGGCCGTCGAGAGTAATCTCGATGGCGGGCAAACCCCGCCTGGAGCAAGGCCAAATAGGGGAAGAGGGGTTGTTTCGCCCCGTTACTATTCCCGGGTAGGCCGCACGGAATGACCGGGCAACCGGTTGTCAAGATAAATGACTGTTGACTTCCCCCGGGAGGTTCACAGAATTCGGCTTACCTCCTGCTTTCCAAGCCTTCAAAAGTTGGAGGCTCGATGGGCGTTGCTCAGAAATCAACGATTCCCAAGTGGGTCCTGGCCGTGGAACCCGAGCCCGAGCTGGCCGCCCGGCTGGCCGCGGACACCGACCTGCCAGTCCAGGTCATCAAGATTCTATTCAACCGGGGACTTAGTGACGCGCAGTCGATCGACAGTTTTCTCAATCCACAACTGACTGATCTCAAAGATCCCTTCTCCATGACCGGCATGGTGCGGGGCGTCGACCGCGTCACCCAGGCGTTCATGAACAACGAAAAGATTGTCATCTACGGCGATTATGACGTGGATGGAATCACCGCCACGGCTCTTCTTTACATTGTCATGAATAAGCTCGGAGCTCAAGTGGACTTCTACCTGCCGAACCGTCTTACCGAAGGTTACGGGCTGTCGAAGGAAGGTATCGACGAGGCCAAAAACAAAGGAGTGTCCCTTATAATCACGGTCGATACAGGTATTACGGCTGTCGATGAAATTGAATACGCGTCATCGCTCGGTATCGACGTGGTGGTGACGGATCATCATGAGCCGGGCGTGCGACTGCCGGAGGCTTTTACCATCATTAATCCGAAGCAACCGGACTGCACCTATGGCGACGAACTTTCCGGTGTCGGGGTGGCCTTTAAATTCGCCCAGGCGCTGTACCGCTCGCTGGGTCAGGATGAGCGTGAACTGGAGCAGCATCTCGACCTCGTGGCGCTGGGGACAGCCGCCGATATCGTGCCGCTTATCGGTGAGAACCGGACGCTGACCCGGTTCGGGATCAGGCAGGTTACGCGGACCACGAAGCCGGGCCTGAAGTCACTGGTCTTCGTTTCGGGGCTCATGGGTCGAAAGATAAGTACCGGTCAGGTGGTGTTCATACTGGCGCCGCGTATCAATGCCCTGGGACGGCTTGGCGACGCCGGGCAGGCCATACGCCTGCTGGCCACCAAGGATGAACGGGTGGCGCAGGAGATAGCTCGCCAGCTCGACGAAGAAAACCGCCGGCGCAAGGAAATCGATGAGAACACGCTCGAGGAGGCGCTGAATCAAATCGATGAGCTCGTTGATACAGCCGATGACCGCGCCATCGTCCTGGCCGGCGAGGAGTGGCACCAGGGTGTGATCGGCATTGTTGCCAGCCGGCTGGTGGAGCGATTCCACATGCCGACGGTTCTTATTTCCATATCCGACGGTATCGGCAAGGGCTCAGCGCGTTCAATCCCCGGCTTCCACCTCTGTGAGGCCCTGAAAGAGTGTGAAGATCTGCTAATAAAATACGGTGGGCACAAGTACGCCGCGGGCCTGTCCATTCAGCAGGATAACATCCCGGCGTTCCGGGAGAAGTTTAAAGAGGTCTCCAACCGGCTGTTGACGGATGAGGACATCACACCCAAGCTGCATATCGATCTCGAGCTGGAGTTGACCGACATTGACGAAAAGCTGATGGACGCGATCGAGTCGTTTGCCCCCTTCGGTCCCCAGAATATGCGCCCGGTGTTTCTCACCCGCAACTGTGAGGTGGTGGGGCAGCCGCGTTCGGTCGGCAACAACCATCTCCGGATGCGAGTGCGAAAAGGGGATGCCGTGTGCGACGTGATCGGGTTTGGCTTCGGCGACATGGCTCGTATAATTTCGTCCAAAGGATGCCTGGTGGATATCGTGTACGTCCTGGAATACAACACGTACAACGACGTGACCAGAATTCAGATACAGCTGCGGGATATCAAACTGACGGTGGGTAATTTATCTCCCGACGCGCAGTAGGTATGACGGTTCTTGAACGATTTGCCCAGGGCGATATTCGCGCCCTGTCGAAAATTATCTCCCACGTGGAAAACCAACGGGACGGTTACCGGCAGCTTTTGAGTCGCATGTACCGTAAGGGGAGTCGTACGCTTCGGATCGGTATTACGGGGCCGCCCGGCGCCGGCAAGTCCACGCTGGTAAACCGTCTGGTTCACGAGCACGCTGACCGCGGCCGGACAGTGGGGATTATAGCCGTCGACCCGACGTCGCCCTTTACGGGTGGCGCTCTTCTGGGCGACCGCGTCCGCATGAACGAGTTGTCGAGCCAGGGCGGGGTCTATTTCCGCAGTATGGCCACGCGCGGCGCCACCGGCGGCCTGGCCTCGGCCACCGATAACGTCGCGGTCGTGATGGAAGCCTTCGGCTTCGATGTCGTCATCATCGAGACGGTCGGAGTGGGGCAGGTGGAACTGGATATCGTCGATGCCTGCGATGTCGTGGTGGTTGTGGTGGTGCCGGAATCGGGTGACGGGGTGCAGACACTCAAGGCGGGCCTGATGGAAATCGCCAACATCATGGTCGTCAACAAGGCTGACCGGCCGGGGGCGGAAAAAATCATCTCCGAGTTGAAAAGCACCATGCAGATGAGGCGCAAATCCGAGGACCGCTGGGAGGTACCGGTTATTGCCACCGAGGCCGTCAACAACAAGAATATTGACTACTTGTTCGGCAAGCTTGCCGAGTACGTCGAGTTTACGACGAAAACGGGTGATTTTGAGCGCCGTCGCCGCGCGAGAATCAAGAAGAAAATCCTGAGTATCGTCAAGAACCGATTCCAGAACGAGTTCATCGACAATCTGACCGGAAAGGTCGACTTCAACAGAATTGTGGATGACATCTACGAGGGGAAAACCGGTCCCTACGACATTGGTGATGAGTTATATCAGAAATTCCGCCGCCAGTAGGCTCTCACTGCCGCCAAATCAGACCTCCTATTGACCTGTCGAGTCCGCCGGTTGGGCGGCGAGTTGAAATAAGCCGTTGAATGGTAGAATCTTAATCGCATAACAGCCTGAATTTCAGGCCGCAATCGGCTTGATTTTCCGCAAGGGTTGTATTATTATCTGATTTCACATCGCTAAAGGAGAACAAGGTTTATGTACGATAAGAAGTTCCTGGAAGAGTTGAACGCCAGGCTGTCCCGGTGGGACAAGAAAGCTGAGAGAACCCGTTCTGTCAAATCCCTGCCCCGATTCTTTACCGTTTCCGGAGTCGATATCGATGAGTTGTTT
>JAOUEU010000227.1 GCA_029858555.1 Candidatus Zixiibacteriota bacterium | reverse complement strand
CCGATAATGCGCGCGGCGTTGATGGGATCGCCGTGCGTGTCATAGGTGGCCAGGGTGAAGTCCAGACCGGTCTGCCGGCGGCACATTTCCATGCCGACGACCGCCCCGGAATAGATCTCCTCACCGAAGGATTGGAGCTCCCCGGAGAGCGGCAGGACGACGGCTACCTCAAACATATTCGTGGAGGAACCGGGCTGGTATTCGAGTTTTCCCGAGAAATCAAGAGCCCGGTGGCAGTGGCCGGCGATCTGCCTGGCCAGTGTCAGCCGGTCGCTGGCTATGAGTCCATCGACAATAGCCTTGATCAGGGTACAGCGCTTTTCTTCGGAGAATTTTTCGAAATCGGCCTGTCCCAGTCTAACCGAGGCGGCGTTCTCAAAGGCGCTTCTCAGGGACGACTCCAGAAGGGCCGTGAGTCGGTCGTCGGTCGAAAGCCGGTAAGATTCGAAGTAGCTCTCCACCGCCCGCGTAACATCAGCTCTCAGATAATAAGCGTTGCCCAGAAAGAAATAGACGTGGGCGAGTTCCGCCGACGCCGGAAAGCGGGAGATGAAATAGGAAAAACCGGCGATGGCCTCATTGTGGTTGCCGAAGTAGTAGTCCGCCTTGGCGCGATTGAATACGAATAAATCGAGATTGGCAGATTGGGGAAAGCGGCCGGCTAATTCCTGGAACGTTTTGGAAGCTTCCAGCCAGGCCCCCTCGCGCATGAGACGTTTCCCCCGGGCATAAAGAGTGACCACCTCCGGCCGGTCATCAATGACGTCGGCTGCGATGTCGCCGACGAAGGCGACAGTGAGCCACAGAACAATGGCCGTCCTGAGCATCACGGAGCCCATTTACAGCGAGTATTTCCCGAAATCTTCAGGATTAATCTTTCTTAGCCTGTCTCTCAAGGTCTCCGGGTCGGTGGTCATGTTGGGGAGTTCGGAGGATTCGCCTTCTTTGAGATGGAACAACTCCTCGTTGACGAAGATGGAGGCCTTTGTCTTCAACGCTATCGCGATGGAGTCGGAGGGACGGGCATCAATCTCGTATTGCTTGTTTTTGTTGATAAGGTACAGCCGGGCGTAAAACGTCTGTTCCCGCAGTTCCGTTATTTCCACGCGGTCGACGCGGGCGTCGAGGACCTCAATGACCCTTTTGAGCAGATCGTATGTCAGAGGGCGCTTGGAGGCGACGCCTGACAGTTCCATGGCGATACCCCATGCCTCGGCGTGGCCGATCCATATCGGCAGGACCTTGTTGATGCCCGGGGGTGACAAAATGACTACCGGCGAATTGGTGGTCATATCCAGCGCCAGACCCTCGATTGTAACTTCAACCATTTTCATAGTCACGATTTCTTAACCACCCACACCTTGAGGTCGGCGGTTATGTCCTTCTCGACCTTGACCGGCACCGTGTAGACACCCAGCACCTTGATTGGTTCATCAAGCAGGATGGCTCTCTTATCGACGATAACACCCTCTTCTTCGAGCAACCTGGCTATGTCGGCGCTGGTCACCGACCCGAACAGCTTGTCTTCTTCGCCGACCAGAACCTCGGTGGAGACAGACAGTTTTTCGATTTTCTCCTTTACTATCT
This sequence comes from Candidatus Zixiibacteriota bacterium, assembly GCA_029858555.1. Taxonomy (GTDB): domain Bacteria; phylum Zixibacteria; class MSB-5A5; order GN15; family FEB-12; genus DAOUUR01. Next base: position 3,674 of record JAOUEU010000227.1, on the reverse strand, counting down.
CTGCCTCGCGGCGCAACTTGCGCTGGCGCAACTCTTTCTGCTTCGTGACCTCGTCAATGGCCCGCAGATTCGCCTTGGTGGCTGGAATGGCCAGATTGCGCGGGAAAAGATAGTTGCGGCCGTAGCCGCTCTTGACTTCAACGACCTGTCCGGCTTCACCCAGCTCTTCTACGTCTTCACGCAGTATCACTTTCATATTAATTCCTTTCCATAGCCTATGCAACAAAATTATCGTCTATCTAAATATCATGCTCCTGTCGCTTGCGGCTGTTGCACCTTGCGCCAGTCGGCAAAGCTGTCAACAAAGCCGAGCAGAGCGGCGATAAAGAATCCTGCCAGTCCGGTCAGGAAGAGCATAAAATAAAAGATCGCTTTGAAAATACGGGAGAGGTGCAATTTCCTCAGGAAATATTCGGCCAGCGCCAGCCCCGTTACGCAGTAGTAAATCGACAGGACGGCGAGTACATTATCCGCCACCAGGATGGCGGTTTCACCGCCGAATATGCGCAGCAGGACCACCGCCAGAACCAGCGGTGTCATGCCGAAGGGCATCTTCCAGAAGTAAAACGGTGCCAGCCGTCCCGGCCCGGTATCCTGCCGGTCAAGGCGATACAGGAAAACCATATAAGCGATGCTGAACTGCAGCAGGGCGCTCATGACCGTCGATGCCGGGATGAGTCTGGTGACGACCTCAAACATCTTTGTTACGAACGCGACGCTCTCTCTGGCGGCCTCGGGGCTGTAACCCATTGCGATAAGACTCTGCTCGCTGTTGGCCAGAAATGTGTCGGCGGCGTTTTTGCCCAGTTTCATCAACTCCGGCCAGAGCGGGAGGAATTGGGCCGTAATCAGGATGGAAACTGCCACCGCCCCCAGGATGTATATGTGCTCCTGGCGCCAGCCGGCAATATTCAACCTTCCTGCAATTACACCGGCGGCGAAGAACATGCTCCACGCGGTCAAAAGCGCCCAGAGGTTGTTCAACCCGGCGAAAACGTAACCCAGCAGGAAGGCGGCAGCGACACCGGTCCACAACAGGAAAGTCTTTCGACTGTAAGCCAGCACCGTAACGCCGTAAAAGACGTACATGGCGGCGAAGTAGGTCACCGTGGCAAGCAGAAGCATGCCGATACCGCCGACGGCACCTCCAATGTTCCCGAAAACAAGGACGGAATAGACGGACATCGCCAGAACGATCAGATAATGCGCCTGAGTGGTCTTCTGCTTCAGTCCCTGTCCGGAAACAATGTTTGTCGATATTTCCTTAGCGATAAGATTCACTCTCAAAAGCCATGATTGCCAGAATGCGGGCGCGCTTGATAGCTTTTGTCAGCTTTCTTTGATGTGTGGCGCAGTTGCCCGAAATCCGGCGAGGGATTATCTTGCCTCTTTCGTTCGTAAAACGCCGCAGAAGCCGTTCATCTTTGTAATCTATGAACCTGATTTTGTTCTCACAGAAGCGGCATATTTTCTTTCTTTTCATATCAGCCATTGCCAAATCCTTCTCTATCCAGAATGGTTTTTACGGGAGTGAGACTCTGAAGCGAATCAGAGTTCGTCGTCCTCTTCCGAAACGGCATCAGATGCCGGCGCTCCGGGAATCGTCTTCTCATCCTCTTCGTCGACCGGGCCTTCGCTTGTTACGGGTTCCAGGGTGGCGCCGTCATCGACGCCCTGAATTTCCGCGGGGGCCTCCTCCTTGGGTTCTTCCTCGGCTCTTTTCACCCGAGGAGCTTCGGGCGGCGTTTCCGGACGACGCTGGGCGACCGGTCGCACCGGTTCCGGCACCTCGGCAGGCTTCTCGGCACTCTGGCTGATGGCCGCGGAAGCTGAAGTTCTTTCCATCAGGTCGGCAACGTTTCCCTCGAATTCGACCGTCAGGAAACGCACGTACGATTCATCCTGCCTGAAATGCAGATCGATGAGCGGGAGCACGTCGCTAGGGGCTTCAAAAATGAAGCTGCCGTAATAGCCCTGGGTCAGGCCCTTGATGGGGTAGGCCAGGCGCCGTGTGCCCATGTGGTCTTCACATACAATCTTGCCACCGTTCCGGGTGATTATGCCGGAAATCGCTGCGACGCGGTTGTCGATGGTGGCATCGTCGGTTTGGGGATTGACGATAAAGGTAGTCTCGTAGATTCTCATCCAATATCCTCCCTACGGACGTTGGTTAAAGGTTCAAACGGCCCGGCCGGGGATATTTCAGCCGGCTAGGCAGGGTCAAAATTAAATTTTGTCATCGCCTCATCGAAGCGATTATTCAAGGCAAATATAACAGCCTCAGAGGCTTTGTCAATCATCTTTTCGGCCGCCACGAGCTCTTCTTTAGAAAACCTGCTCAGAACAAAATCAATCGAACCAATTCCGGTTGGTTTGGGGCCTGTACCAAGTCGCAAACGGGGAAAATCTTCCGTTTCCAGAACTTCGATCAGAGATTCCAAGCCGTGGTGACCGCCATCGGAACCGGACCGCCGAAACCGAATTCTGCCCAGCGGCAAATTGAAATCATCCACGACAACAAGCATATGCGACGGTGGTATCGCCCTCTCCGTCAGAAGAGCCTGGGCCGCAAGACCGGACCGATTCATTAGCGTCCTGGGCCAGGCCAGAATGAGCCGGCACTCACCCAGGTTCTTTTCAGCCGAGTAGAACAGGTCATTGTCAGGCAAGCCCTTCGCCTTCAGTTCGGAGCGGACACGTTTGAGAACTTCAAACCCTACGTTGTGGCGGGTGCCCTCGTACTGTGCGCCGACATTTCCCAGACCTAATATGATGTCAAACTCGCTCTTGTTCATTCCATGCTTAAAATAGAGAAATATCACACGCCGTCAACTAACAGCTCGCAGCAGAGATACCGGCGCTGTCCCGGTTAAACAGCCATCGGAGTAACAGGGTTCCCGTCTGATCCCGAGGAGAGAATCATCGGTATTTTCCGAAGCGCAGACACAACAGAAGACCACCGAAGGATTGCTCCGGATTGACGTTGCCGAAGGCTTTGAGTCCCAGGCCGGAGCGGCCGAAAATCTGCAATTGCAGCAACAAGCCGACCGTGGAAACAGGCTCATCGCTGCCGGCGGGGGAGGTAGATGGCCATGACTGGCTCTTCTCTTTCTTCGGGGTCGCGCGGGTCAGGCCGATGCCGGCGGAGATTGCCACAATTGCCCCGTTGTCCTCTCTCGACGCCAATCCGTAAAGCACCCCCAGATCCATAAGCGACCACCCGGGCTCTCTTTCCCACATATCAAAGAGAGTCCTTATCGAAAATATCCGGCTGTGTGCTACCGATGAAAAGCCGACGCCACCGGTGACGCCGATAGAACTCCAGCCAAGATCGCCATCTACCCAGTAATCTGCGGCCTCAAGTGTGGTTGCTCCTGCCCAGAGAATCACAACGGCCGCCAGAGCGACGACCGAATTCGCTTTGAATCTCCTGGATTTATTCATCTACATGCTCCACAGAGAAAGATATTGCTCAAGCAGTGGACGCTATGGTCAATTCCTCATTCCGTTAATCTCGCATGGCGACTTGACCGACCGGTGTTACAACTCCACGAGAGCAAAGCGCAAGGGAGTGCCGGCAGGCGACAGGGTCAATATAATAACAATGAGTCACTTACGGACCATATAAGGGGCCGGAACCCGGTCGTTACCGGTCTATGACTATTCACCGCTGG
>JAOUEU010000225.1 GCA_029858555.1 Candidatus Zixiibacteriota bacterium | reverse complement strand
CAGCGAAACTGGAAGCCGTTGCCTTTTGCGGCCTCCGATGTATCCGCCGTGGTGGTTACGCACGCCCATGTCGATCATGTCGGCTATCTGCCGAGACTGAAACGAGAGGGCTTCAGCGGGAAAGTGTACGCCACACCGCCGACGGCGGAGATTGCGAAAATCTGCCTGCTGGACAGCGCACATCTGCAGGAAGAAGACGCGGAGTATCGCAACAAGAAAGGCCTGACAAGGCACAAGAAGGCCCTGCCCCTTTTCACCACCGAAGATGCCGAGGCTGTCAGTCGTGATTTCGAATCGGTGAATTTCGATGTCTGGCAGACGATATCCAGGGGCATACGTTTTCGTTATCATGTGGCGGGTCACATTCTGGGCGCCGCCAGTGTCGAAGTGGCGCTGGACGACGGCGGGCGGCAAACGTCGATTCTGTTCTCGGGAGATGTGGGTCGGTATGCGGTGCCGTTGATAATCGATCCCACCCGCCCCCCGGAGGTGGAGTACGTGGTTTGCGAGTCGACCTACGGCGGTCACATCCATCCGCCCGAGGATCCGTTTTTCGTGCTGGCCGGTATTCTCGATGACGTCATCGCCCGCGAGAGCGTGCTGCTCATCCCGGCCTTCGCCGTCGGGCGCACCCAGCAGATCACATACATGGTAAACACACTGGCCCGGCAGGGGCGGATTCCCAGCCTGGACATCCACATCGATTCACCGATGGCCATCAAGGCCATCGACATCTACCGCAAATACCAGGACTACCACCACCTGCAACTCGACAACATGCGCCGGCACGACAGTTTCCTGGGCGGCAGTAATGTCACTTTGCACCGCAAGCGAAAATCGTCCAAGGCGCTGAACAAACTGAAAGGCCCGGCAATTATAATATCGGCCAGCGGGATGCTGGCCGGCGGTCGTATCCTGCATCACCTGTTGAACCGCCTCGCCGATGCCAACACCACGCTTGCCCTGGTCGGCTTCATGGCCCAGGGCACGCTGGGCCGGAAAATTCTCGACGGCGACAAGCTTGTGTATATTCACAAAACGTCGGTGGATGTAAAGGCCCGCATTATCAAACTCATGAGCCTGTCGGGTCATGCCGATTACTACGAGTTGATGCACTGGCTGGAACCCATGACTCGACAGCCGCGCATGGTTTTCGTGACACACGGTGAAAAAGAGGAGTCGAAGGCCATGGCCGACCATATAAAGCAGGAGCGAGGCTGGCCGTGCCGGATTCCGAGTCTCGACGAAACGGTGGAACTCTAAAAGTGGAAGACAGATATCGATGAAGAAACTCAATCATGACGATGCAGAGAAGATGGTGGCGAGGCTGAAAAAATCTCCGGCGTATCGGATTGCCTACAAGGATACCGAATTCATTGATCGCGATTACCTGCGGCCGACGCGACTGCAACTGGAACTTCTGAAGACGGAGATGATCCTGCGGCACAACAAAATCGTCTCGACAATTGTTGTGTTTGGGGGCACGCGCATCGTGGAGCCGGCCAGGGCCGCGGCCCAGGTGCGGCGCGTCGAACGCCGGCTCAAGAAGAAACCGGGTGATCCGGAGCTAAAAAGGCAGATGGCCGTGGCCAAATCGATTCTGGAGAAGTCGCATTTCTACGATGAGGGTCGAGCCTTTAGCCGCCTGGTCTCGCTGGAAAGCCAGCGGGACGAGCGCCACGAATATGTCATCGTCACCGGCGGCGGGCCGGGTATCATGGAGGCGGCGAATCGGGGTTCCTATGAAGCCGGGCACAAGTCGATCGGCCTGAATATCACGTTGCCGATGGAGCAGGAACCCAACCCCTACATAAGCCCGGAGCTATGCATGCAGTTTCATTATTTTGCGATTCGCAAGATGCATTTCATGCTTCGCGCCAAAGCGCTGGTGGCGTTTCCCGGGGGGTTTGGCACTCTCGATGAGCTGTTTGAGGCCCTGACGCTGGTTCAAACCCGGAAAATGCCGCCCCTGCCGATAATCCTGTTCGGAAGCAAATACTGGAAGAAGCTGATAGACTTTGAGTTCCTCGTAAACGAGGGGACCATTGCTGCCGAGGACCGGGAGTTGTTCGTCTATGCCGATACGGCTCGCGCCGCCTGGGATTATATCAAGTACTTCTATGAGGCCAGGGACAACGGCACGAGGTAGAGGCTGGCCGCGCCGCACTGTGCCGGTTCACATTACCAAAAAAAGAAGAGGCGGGAAAGTCGTTTCCCGCCTGACATCTTTCGGCTGTCTTACTAAGGCAAGCGCGCGCGCCGATCGTTACCGCAAGGAATAATCCCGCCTGGCGCCCTTGGCGGCTTCAATCTGACGCTGCACCTCCTTCAGGTGCGCCTTGGTCATGTTGTCCAGGGTCGGCGCTTTCAGGGCCTGCCTGATCTTGCTTTCCAGCGTGTTCAAATCGTCCGCGGCAAGCGTTCGCGCGTCAGCCGGGAACGTGTTCATGCCGCTGAGATAGATCTGGATGAGCCGGTTAAGGTGCACCATCTGCAGTTGCCTGCGGAAACTGTTGATTTTTTCCGGCTTGTCAAGCTCGCCCCAGATGGCGCGGCGGATGTCCCCGAACATTTCATACATGGTATATGGTTCTTCGCTCGGCTGATACCTCTCCAGATTGTCGATCAGACGGCGCAAAATATAGGGGCTGTAGAGGCGATTTAAGGCAAGATTCTGTATTCCCAGGGCCGTGGCGTGAATGGGGTAGTCTACCTGGGGTATGTCATAAACTGAGAAACTGAAATCGGGGAATCGTTCCGGTTGCAGCTTATTGAGCAATGCGGCCGGCAGGTCAAAAGCGTCGGGGGCGAATATCTTGGCACTGAGGAAGGCCATGGCGCGGCGCTGGTCGGCAGCCGGCACCGGCTTGAAGGGAAGCGTGCCTGCCTTGTCGCCCACGTGGTAACGGTTATGGTGTATGCCGCCGATGTACTTGGTGGCATACCGGGCGGATTCGGAGTAAGAGCGCCAGCCGGTCTGGAATGCCTGCAGTACCTTCTGGAAGCTTTCGCCGGGTATTTCGAAATCATCCATCGAATTACGCCACAACTCGTCGGTCAGGGACACCTTGTGTTCGCAATAGGCAAGGGGGTCATCGCCCAGATCGAAGAGATTACACAGGGGATCTATGCTCTTGATGCTGTTGCCGAAGGCGTCTTCATCGGTGGCGTAGATGAGGTCGAACTCGGCCGCTCGTGAGGCTATTTCCTTCAGTTTCGGTAGTTCCTCGAGAGATGTCCGGGTGCCGAGTTCGGAATAGCCATACTCGATCGCCCAATTGTCGTAGGGGCCGGGAACCGAGGAGTAGAACTCACCCTGCGGGCGGTTGGGGCCGCCGATATTCGGCGGGGCATAATCCATGATGGTGCCGACGGTGGCATTCTTGCGCGTAAACCCCGGGTCGCTGATCTGATCCAGGCTGTATACGGTCGAGGCCTTGTAATTGTGACGCAGACCCAGCGTGTGCCCGACTTCGTGGGCGATCATCTCCACCACGTAGGCGTGGACATATTCGCGGGTGAGAGAATCCTTATCAACCAAGTCATCGGAAACACTGAGGGCATAAGCCAGGCCGAAGGCCGCTTCCCTGGCGGACTCGGCGCGATAATCGACATACATGCCGGTGTCCGGGAGAAAATCGGAAAGGCCGTTGTACGGACCGGTCGGTAAGGCCTCGGTTGACACCGGTTTGATGAAGTTCTGCATGTTGGTGAACATGTACCGGATGAAATCAACCGAGACGCGGATGTCGGCGTCATAAATCTGACCGCTGAAGGGGTTGGCCCGGCTGGGTCCGGAGGCGTAACCGCCGCCGGGGATAATAATCCACCGGATGGTATTATAGCGGACATCGGCCGGGTCCCAGTCGGCGTCATCAGGCATCTGCTTGGCGACGACGGCGTTCCTGAAGCCGATTTTCTCAAAAGCGGGATTCCAGAATTCGATACCTTCCGCCACGGCGTCACGATACTCCTCGGGCACGGTATTCTCGACCCAGAACACGATCGGCTCCACCGGCTCCGAGACGCGGGCGGTCGGGTTTTTCTTTTTGAGGTTCCAGCGTTCGATATAGCGCACGTAAGGGGACTCGCTGTCCAGGTTGGTATAGTCCTGGTACAGGGTCATGAAGTAGCCCACGCGGTCATCGGCCAGACGAGGCACGTAATCCGTCTCGGGAAGAGTGGACAGAGAATAGTGGTAGGTGTGGAACATGCTGTAAGGGTTCTGCATGGTCTCGGCCTCAATCGGCTTGGAGGTTTTGTAGTGAAGCCTGACATCTATCTCCGAGTTCTGCGGGAACGACTTCACGTGTTTGAAGTAACTGGCTCCCTTATCGAAGCTTAAGCCGGTTTTGGCTTGTTGCCCCGACAAATAACCCACATTTTGGGCATCGCAGATGAAAAAGTCAGCCGGGTCCACCAGAATTGCGCCGGTAGAGTCATCGGGTTTTGATTGGACTTTGGTCGAGGCAAAAAGGTGGTCGGATATTCCGGATGCGACGGCACGATGCAGCGCGGCAGCGGTGTCGGCCCGGATGCGAAGGTTCTTCTCCATCATGAAGACGTCTTTCCCCACACGCTCAAGATAAAAGGGGAATGAGCGCCTCATGGAACCGTTGTCGAAGTAAGCCCCTTCGGCTTGGGAGCGGGTCTCTCCGCACAGATATATGGGGCCGAACTGGTCCGGTTTAATGGCCATCAGCCAGCTGTTGTCGGTAGTGTCGTGGTAAAAGGTGAAAAGGCCCTCAACCGAGAGCTTGTCTTTGGTTTGCTCGGCGAAAGATTTGAGTTTGTCTTTATCTTTCTCGACCGTCTTGGCTGTCTCTTCGGCCTTTTTGCCGGTCGCTGTTCGCACTCGACGGCCCGCGACGGCATCGGAAGAAAACGCCAGCAGACCGGAGAGCAAAGCGATCACGTGGATCGATAATCTGATTCGCATGAATCCTCCTTATTGGACAAAAAATAACATGTGCAGTTTAGCGGTCATTTCCCGGTAATAAGGTGAGAAATGCGGCTTTGGGCAAGCATTTATTGGTAATGTCACGGGTTCGCATCTCAGTCGCCGGTCGGCCGATTCTCAAGGAAGTGAGCCAGGTAGCGCTCACCTTTCGGAGTCAGACTATAATAGGTGTGATTTCTGTGTTTTATCCACTTGTGGTCAGCAATGCCCTTACGGTACTGCACCATAGTGGCATCGACGCGCTGCAGGAGGCGCTGAGTGCGCAGTTTCCTGTGTCGGTCAAAGGCCTCCTGCCGGGGGATACCGATGGCTCTCGCCACGACCAGAGAATAATCAATGCCGAAATCCAGGTGGTGCTTGAGAACGGCAAAATCCGTCTCGTCCAG
>JAOUEU010000224.1 GCA_029858555.1 Candidatus Zixiibacteriota bacterium | reverse complement strand
ATCGACGCGCTCCAGGAGGCGCTGAGTGCGCAGTTTCCTGTGTCGGTCAAAGGCCTCCTGCCGGGGGATACCGATGGCTCTCGCCACGACCAGAGAATAATCAATGCCGAAATCCAGGTGGTGCTTGAGAATGGCAAAATCCGTCTCGTCCAGGGCCGCGTAGTCGTCACCCGGTCTAAAGGTTTCGCCGACCATAATATCCGACCAGCGCAGGGTGACCAGTTGCTCCGGCGTGACGGCATTCAGACGGCCGCAATCGCACCGGTGAACCTTCAGCAGGTTAGTGTGGCTGTAGTAGCCGATAATTTCGTCGCTCAAACCGGGGGAACAGCATTTCGCGAGGACATAATCCGACTTCAGCTTTACCTCGTGGTCCATGGGTGTAATATACAACATATCATCGTCAGACCGACCAAATATCCAGAATAATTAGGGTTTGTCTTTTGCTTTCTTTTTAGTTAAGTTCGGTAAACCTTCGGATACATGATGCGCAACTGATGAGTGAAAGCTTGATTTCATCACCTGCCGGAATTCTGGCGGTGCTGGCCGGAATAACGTCACTTTTTTTCTATCTCGAGAAAAAGACAAGTTGGGGATTCTTTAACTACTTTCCCCCCCTGATATTCATCTACCTGATGCCGGTGGCCTGCTCAAATCTCGGGCTCATCCCGACCAAATCCGGGCTTTACGATTTCATGGGGGACAATCTGCTGCCGATGTTTTTGACTATCATGCTTCTCGACGTCGATATCAGGGCCACGGTTAAGGTGATGGGTAAGGGTATTTTTGTGATGCTGATGGGGACGGTGGGAGTGGTGATAGGAGCACCTATCGGGTTTTTCATAGTGAAGCACGGGCTGGGACCAGAGGCCTGGAAAGGATTCGGCGCCCTGGCCGGAAGCTGGATCGGCGGGACCGGCAACATGCTGGCCGTGGCCTACGCAATCGGGCTGGACGACAGTTCATTGGATTTTGGCTACGCTGTCATAGCCGACAATGCGGTTTACCTTATCTGGTTGCCGATCATGCTGGCCTCCAAGAACTTCGCCGCGAGATTCAACAAATTCACCGGCATGTCGAGCGACCGGCTGGCCTCCATGGAGAAAGCCGCCGCCGAGTTGACCGGTGACAAGGGCCGAATAGAGATGCGGCATTTTCTGTATCTGTTCTTTTTCGGCTTTGCGGTGACGGCGCTGGCGTCGTGGCTGGCTGAGTACATCAAACCGCTGCCGCCGGTTCTGTCCTACAGTACATACAAAATTCTGCTGGTGACCTTCTTCGCCATCGGCCTTTCCTTCACGCGGGCCAGTAAAATTCCCGGCTCCCACGCCCTGGCGATGGCCCTGGTGTATCTTTTTGTGGCCCGCATGGGAGCCAAGGCCGACCTGTCCAATCTGAGCGTGTCGGTTTTGTGGTTTCTGCTGGGGGCTTATATCTGGATTTTCATTCACGGGTTTGTCCTGGTCGGGGCGGCTCGGCTGTTCCGGGTTGACGTTCACACAGCGGCCATCTCCTCGGCGGCTAACATCGGCGGGGCAGCCTCGGCTCCAATTGTGGCGGCCTATCACAAAACCTCACTGGTTCCGGTATCAATACTGATGGCGCTGCTGGGATACGCGGTCGGCAACCCGGCCGCCATTCTTGCCGCCACCCTGTGCAAGTGGGTCTCCTGAGACCAAGCCCGCAGTTACTTCCGATATTTTTCAGCGACAACCGACCGGAACTATGGTCATCAGTCTCCGGCCCGGCCCTGCATGGGGACAAAGCGAACGTCGTACAGGTATTGTCTGTCAAAACCCTTATCCGTTCTTCGAATTTTCAGCAGTTGTTGGCAGGAGAACCTGCCCAGGTCGAGAGGATAGACCATGCGACCGCCGACGGCGAGCTGGTTCATCAGGGTGGCGGGCTCTTTCAAGGCGGCGGCGGTGACGATAATGGCGTCAAAAGGGGCTTGTTCCGGCCAGCCCAGCGATCCGTCCGCCACCAGGGTGTGAATCGAGCGATAGCCAAGAGTCTTCAGGAGCCCGGTTGCCTTCTGCGACAATTCGGGGATAATTTCAATGGAATATATGTCGGCGGCGATTTCCGCCAAGACCGCCGTCTGGTAACCGCAGCCGGTCCCGATCTCGAGGACGCGCTCTTTTTCCTCCAGTTCGAGCTCGGCGGTCATAGAAGCGACAATAAACGGCTGCGATATGGTCTGGCCGTAGCCGATCGGTTGCGGGCAATCATAGTATGCCTCCGCACGGTAGGCCTCAGGGACAAAAAGGTGGCGCGGCACCGAGCGCATCGCGGCGAGCACGCGGGCATCCTTTATGCCCCGGGTCACCAGTTGCTGCTCGACCATGCGGGTGCGGTGAGAAACGAAATCGGCATCATCCAACTTGTTTTTGTTTTTGAACAAGCCCATCTCCGCTGAAATATACGGTATGGCTGTCGGCTTTCAAACTACAATTAGCTTGACAAAAAAGACCAGCCGAAGCGGCTGGTCTCCTGTCAGCAAATTGTCAAAAATGGGCGGCTACGGGCAATTGGGCGGGGAGCCGCTGGCAAACAGATAGGCTACCAGGTAGGACACGTCAGACACGTTGACCTTGCCGTCGCCGTTTTGATCGCCGGCCACGAAAGGAATCGGCGGCGGACCGGTTGGAATACCGAACAGGAAAGCCACCAGGTAACTGACGTCGGAAATATTGACCGCGCCGTTGGCGTTGGCATCACCGCATACGAAACCGAGCATGGTGAAACTGAAGGGTTCGGTCTGGTAGGATGATACGTGCCCGAGGGAATCCAGGGCGCTGACCCGCCAGAAATACTGGGAGCCCTCCAGGAAGTACCCCGCCGAGACATTGAGGGTGGTGTTGAAAACGTAGTCGGAGTACTCGGTGGAGGTGAAATTCGAGGTTTCGCTTATCTGGAGATGGTAATATTCGGCGGACTCCTCATACGGCGACGGAGCGTCGGTCGCCCACTGGAAAGTCACACTGGCACCGCCGGCCGTACCGCCGTTAGCCGGTTTCAGCAGGGTCGGAATCGGCGGCTCTTCGGAATCGAGGATGAAGTTCACTTTCTGCGAGTAGGCTGAGGCATTGCCGGCCTTGTCCCGGCGCTGCATGCGCCAGTACCAGCGACCCTGCTCGAGAGTTTCCTGCATCTGGTAGCTGTTGCCGGTGACGGGTTCAAAGACGCGCACGTTGGCGGCAAAGCTCGAATCCTGACACATCTCGATAACGCCATACTCCGGAGCCCTCTCGGTGGTTATCTTGCCGCCGGCGAAATAGAACAGGAAATTGGCCTGCCCGACAAAGATGCCTCCCACCGGATAGGTCGGCGTCATGGAACTGGGCGGAACATTGTCCACGACAATTTTGCGGGGATACCGCTGTAGCGAGGACGAGTCAGCCCCGACGTATTTGCGCACGGCCCAGAAATAACCGCCGTCAGCAAGAGAGTCCGCTTCGGGCATGGTAAATGTCATCTGGGTTATCCCGGTGTAAACCCTCTGCAGAGCCGTCATGGTTTCATTCGATGAGATATAGAGGCTATATGAATCGGCGACGCCGTCCCAGCTAAAGGCATGCGTTCTGTCCTGAGTATAAGTGTCGTCATCGGGCGACAGGAGGGACGGCGGCGGATATGGGTTCGACACGGTCAGAACGAAGCTTGCCTGGTCACTGGCGCCCCCCGCGGTGACGCCGTTGACCATTACGGTATTTTCATCCAGATCCGCCTCCTCGGCCGGTACGGCCACGTTGAAGGTGACCATGGCGCTGTCACCGGGAGTCAAATCATAGGTCCAGATGTATTGCGGATAAATGTTCCAGCCGAGTTCGTCGGAACAGCTTGCCTTGAGGTCATCGTAGTCATTGCCCAAGTTTTTGACCCAGACATCGAACTGAATGGTGTCCGGCGAGTTAGCGGAGCCGTTCTCCGGGGCTGTCACGGCCATTGTATAGTAGGCGGCCGTGCCCACAACCACCCGGCCGGTGGTGTAAATATCGGGATCGGTTTTGCTGGTGGCCGTACACAACACGGAATCTTCCTCCCACGCCATCGCATCCGACGGGACCGTGGCGGTAACGGAGAAATAGGCTGAGTCAAGGGGGTCGAGGTTAACGACCGAGTCCACGGAGGCATCGATCCAGCCCTGGTTGTCGCCGATCTGCACGCGTACGGAATCGGCGTCGGCCCCGACGTTGACAGCCCAGAACTCCACGAGGGTCGACTGGCCGGGGTCGATAGTAGCGTCATCGGAATCGAACACCGCCAGGGCGGCGTACTGACCCGGGGTATGGATACCGTCCGGGCTGAAGATGAGAGAATACTTCTGCGGGCCCGAAGGCACGTTGAAGCCCGTCACCCGCGCTTTCCACAGTCCGGGATAAGGGTTGGGAATAGTTATTGATTCCACGTTGTTGATATGGTCGGCGCCTCTGGTGGCGAAAGCGCCCGGGTTACCACCGTCGAGCACCCAGGGGTATTCCTCACCCGACTGGGGGTCGATAACGACCAGGTCGAGGTCATTCACGAGGACCGGTCCGGACAGAACCGTCGCCCCGGGATCGTCCCAGACCAGGGTCACGCGCAGTTCGTCGGTGGCTGGAAGGGTCAGGTCGTACAAATGAGCCTGGCCGCCGGAAATTACGGACTCGATGAAAGATGACGAATCACCGTCAACGAGCTTGCTGACAGCCGCAAGACCCTGGACTTTACCGTGGCCGAACTGGTAATCGGGTCCGGGCGCACCGAGGTCGGCGGCGGTGTTGATCAGCAGTCCCTTAAAGGTCGACGACAGCAGGTTTCGCCCGGGATAGCTGGCCTCGGCCTGCTGCATCAGCAAGGTCACGATACCGGCCACGGCCGGGGATGACATGGAGGTGCCACAGAGGGTGTAGTAGCCGTCACCGGGATAGTACGTGCTGTACATACAGCCCGGCGCCACGACATCGGGTTTGAGGCGACCGTCATCACAGGGTCCCCACGACGAAAAGCCCAGCATAGCGTCGGTGGTGCTGTTGATGGCCCCGACGGTAATAATATTCTTGGAATTGGCGTAGCCGCCGACGGTGTTGTAGGTCCAGCCGAGGTAGCCGCAGTAGTCGGGGTCGTAGCCACGCTGGTTGCCGGCGGACCAGCAGATTACCCACGGCCTGGAGGTCCCGCCGCGGACGATATTGTCGATGGTGGTATTCTCAGCGAGGTAGTTGCCCATCATGCCTTCACACCAATACTGGGTAGCGTCACCACCCGCCCCAAGACCCCAGGAGTTATTGGATATCTTGCCGTTAAAAAGGGTTATGGCGGCAGCGTATTCGTTTTGGGCCTGGGACGCGGTGTTCCACCAGAGGTAGGACACCAGGTCGGCC
>JAOUEU010000222.1 GCA_029858555.1 Candidatus Zixiibacteriota bacterium | reverse complement strand
GACGTTGCGGCTGTTCATGTCACTTACGCAAAAGATGCAGATTTCTCCGGAGGTTCAGCAGCTTTATGACGCTGTGGAGAGTCTGCCGGCCGGTTCCAAGGTGCTGACGTCTTTTGACTACGATCCGCCCTCGGCGCCCGAGTTGCAGCCAATGGCGGAAGCTTTCCTTTACCATTGTTTCCGTCGGGACCTCAAAGTGATCATCATCGGCCTGTGGCCCCAGGGCCCGCAGCAGGCAAACATGGCCCTGGAGAAGGTTTTTCGTGTGGAAGAAATAAGATTAAAGAACCTCAAGTACGGCCTAGACTATGTAAACATGGGCTTCCAGTCGGGAAACGAGTTTGTGATTCAACGGATGGGTTCGGATATCAAGTCGATGTTCCAGACGGATTACGCCGGGCTGGCCTATGATGAGATGCCCCTGGTGAAGAATGTCAAGAACTTTTCCAACATAGATTATTCCTTCAACCTTTCGGCGGGTTACCCGGGAACGCAGGAGTGGGTGCAGGTGGCGGTCGATCGCTACGGCCTGAGAATGGGGGCCGGCAATACGGCGGTTCAGGCACCTATGATGTACACGTACCTCAACGCCGGGCAGCTTGACGGTTTGCTGGGAGGGCTGAACGGCGCGGCCGAGTACGAGGGGCTTGTAAACCGACCGAGCAAGGGAACGAAATTCATGCTTTCGCAGTCATTCGCACATATGATTGTGATAGCGTTCATAATCATCGGTAATGTCGCCTTCTTTTTGGGCGGCCGGGAAAAAAGGCTGTAAAGGAAGCCGGTAGCTTATGGATCACCTCGCTGTTTGGGTTGCTGCTTTTCTGACTCTGGGCATCATCTCTTTCTTGTACAAGGACAACCCATGGTACAAGTTAAGTGAAGCCATCTTTGTGGGGATATCCGCGGGCTACTGGTTCGTGACTCTTTTCTGGGATAACATCTACGGCAAATTCTGGGTCGGCAAGGGCGAGGACCCCATGCTTTGGGTCGGCGCCGCCCTGGGTGTTTTGATGCTGTTGCGCCTGATCCCGAAAATCGGCTGGATTTCACGCTGGCCGCTGGCCTTCATCGTCGGTTGCACGGCCGGCCTGTATTTGATCAATTATCTCTCATCTAATATGATGCGCCAGGTTCAGGGTACCATCTTACCCTTCTTCAGCAGTCAGTTTGGCTCGGGATTTGACGCCACCGCCTACACCATCGTCGGCAATATCGTCGTAGCGGTGGGTACCTTCACAGGACTGGTTTATTTCTTCTTTTCCAAGGAGCACAAAGGAGCCTTTGGTGGTACGGCCAGGGTCGGCATCTTTTTTATAATGTTGACATTTGGAGCCTCCTTTGGGTATACGGTGATGAGTCGTATGTCGCTGTTAATCGGCCGTGTCGATTTCCTTTTCTTCGATTGGCTGGGGATGATTAAATAGTGATTATTCAGAAGAGAAACAAGATTACCAAGGTTCACTGGCTTCTGTTACTGCCGCTGCTGATCTGCGTCTCCACACCACTGGTTGCGGCCCAGTCCGGGACATCCGCCAATCCTTTCGATACGACGCTGATAGTCCCCGACACGGCGGCTGTGGCCGCAGAGCCGGTCACGGACCTGACAGTCGCTGACCACAGGTACGACCACGGCGAGAAGCTGGACCTGACCTGGGTCCCCTCCGCAGACGATCCTCCGGTGGGAGGCACGGTGGTCGGCTATCGGGTTTATCGCATCGCCGACGGTAGCGAGCCGGTACTGGTTGCGGAACTTCCGCCCGGCACCAACCATCACACTGATGAGGGGACCAGTGCGGACAGCAGCTACGTTTATTTTGTAACATCTGTGACGACCAGTGCCGAGTATGAATCCGCGCGGACTGAGGCTATTGTTCCCAACGTGGAGTGGCTGAATTTTGACAAGAAGTACTTATTCCTGTTAGCTCTTATCGTCGGCGGTTCCGTAGTGATATTTATCGAAACCGCTCGGCGCGGGAAGAAGCTCTTCGTTCGCAAAATCGCCGGTCTGGAGGCGGTCGATGATGCTGTCGGCCGGGCCACCGAGATGGGCCGTCCCATTCTCTTCATCCCCGGCATTCTTGACATGGATGACGTTCAGACGCTGGCGGGTCTGACGATTCTGGGCCGTATATCGCGCGTTATAGCCGATTATGATACCCGCATTTTCATGCCGGTTTCGCGTTCCCTGGTGATGACGGCCGGCCGGGAGACCATCAAAGCAGCGTATCAGACAGCCGGACGTCCGGACAAATACAGTGACGATATGGTAACGTACGTGACCGATGAACAATTCGGCTATGTCGCCGCGGTGGACGGCATCATGGTGCGTGAGAAGCCCGCGACCGTCTTCCTGCTGGGTGCCTTTTTCGCGGAATCGCTGATTCTGGCCGAGACGGGCAACTATATCGGCGCCATCCAGATTGCCGGTACTGCCCGCCCCGCGCAACTGCCGTTTTTCATCGCGGCCTGCGACTTCACCCTGATCGGCGAAGAACTGTTTGCGGCTTCGGCCTACCTGTCGAACGAGCCGAAGGCGCTCGGTTCGCTGAAGGGCCAGGACGTGGGCAAGGCGATAGCCATGGCGGTGATCATTCTCGGGGTGGTGGCCGTAACGATCGGTGAAGCCTGGCAGGTCGGAATCATGAACGATCTGACAGACATATTAAGAGCCATTTTTTCAACGATGTAGATAGCATATGAAACGGCAGATACCATTATTCATCACTTTCTTCGTCGGAGCGCTTCTGATATTCTCCGTCTTTATTCCGCCGATGGAATCCGCGGGCGAGAACTTCACGTTGTTCTTTGACATTATTGCGGTATTTGCCTTTTTCCTGGGCGGCGGTAACCTGCTTCGCGTTCATATCACCAAGCTCAAGCGGCGCAAGCAAGACTGGCCGTTTTCCATCGTCACCATCGCAGGCTTTGCCTTCATGCTGACTGTCGGGATTTTCAAGATCGGCAATCCCGGAGGCATCGCGGCCTCGGTAACGGCTGACGGTTCGTGGTTTCAGGAGGTTTTCAACTACGTTCTGACACCTCTGCAATCAACCATGTATGCCTTGCTGGCGTTTTTCGTGGCCTCGGCGTCATATCGCGCGTTCCGTGCCAAAAACCGGGAGGCTACGATACTGCTGATTGCCGCTTTCATCATCCTTTTGGGACGCACCCCGTTTGGGCTGATGGTGACGTCGTGGGTGCCTGAATCTCTTTCGGTGTTACAGATTCCCAACCTGGCCATCTGGATTATGAACTCTCCTAACCTGGCCGGGCAGAGAGCCATCATTATTGGCATCGGCCTGGGGGTAGTCTCGATGTCTCTGCGACTGATTTTGGGCGTGGAACGCACTTACCTGGGAGATGACAGTGGCTAATATCGGCATCATCATATCCCTGGTGATTATCTTTGGCGGTCTTCTGGCCCTGCTGATCAGGTCGGTGAAAAGCAAAGAGGTCGACCGGCGGGTCATTTTCCTGTTCATCTTTGTGGCCGTGGCCGCGCCTATCCTGTTCCCGGTGACGTTCAGCGAGAAGGCGTCGCCGGTGGTGAAGGCCATCTTTAACAAGGTGGAGAGCCTGCCGGCGGGTTCCAAGGTGCTGCTGTCGTTCGATTTCGACCCGGCCATGGCTCCCGAAGTGCAGCCTATGGCCAACGCCATCAGCCGGCACTGCCTGTATAAGGGCCACAAGGTTATTTTCATGTCGCTCTGGGCCACCGGTCAGGCGCTTCTGACGCAGTCGCTGCAAGATTTCATTCTGCCGGGATTTCCGGAAAAGCGCAACGCGGTGGACTGGGTCAATATCGGGTACAAAGCCGGCAACGAGGGCGTGTTGAACGTCATCATTACTGACTTCAGGAAGATGTTCCCGACGGATGTCAACACGGTGCCTTTGGATAGCATAAAGATCTTCGACGATATCAAGTCCTGCAAGGACCTGGACCTGGTTGTTTCCATCGGCGGCGGCAAGCCCGGTCCCAAAGAGTGGATACTCTTTGTCGGTGACCCCGGCAACGTGCCGATCGGAGTCGGCACCGCGGCCGTAGTGGCGCCGCAGTTGTACCCCTATTATCCGGCGCAGGTGGTTGGCATTCTGGGTGGTGTGAAAGGCGCCGCCGAGTATGAATACACGCTCAAGGAAACGCATTCGCGTTTCGCCGACATGGATACGCCGGGTCTGCGCATGATGGGCCCACAGACGCTGGCACATGTGGTGATTATGTCTTTTATCATTATTGGCAACATCATCTATATCGCCGGCCGGCGGCGGGAGAAGAAAAGACGATGAGGCGATCGACCTACATAGTGATGGCCGTCGTGCTGGTGCTGTTTTTGGTGAGTTGGCTGCTGAAGTCTCTCTCACTGGATGGCACATCGGAGAATTACGTTCTGCAGGGATTTCTGATTACTTTTTCGGCCTTTCTGACCCTGGCCGTGCTGTCGTTTCTATATAAAGATAACCCGTTCTATAAATTCGCCGAGCATCTCTTCGTGGGCGTGTCGGCGGCTTTCTGGATGTGTCTCGGTTTCTGGACTACGATTGTCCAGAATCTGATTCCGCGCCTGTCGGAGGGCCTGGCGCGGTTCTTCGAAGTACCCCCCCAGCCCGGAGAGTACAACTTCTTCTTCTATATTCCCGTGATTCTGGGGATACTCCTGCTGATGCGTCTGGCCCCGAAGGGAGGCTGGATATCGCGGTGGCCGCTGGCCTTTATCGTGGGCACGACGGCGGGTCTGAATTTCATCCGCTACCTGCGCTCTGATTTCATCAAGCAGATCTCCAATACTTTTGTCCCTCTTCTGGGCGCCCAGCCCCACCAGTGGCAGGGTGCAGGGCATTTCTTCTCCAATATCGATCTTTCGGCGAGCGGTCAGTTCGTCGCCATGATTTCCAACTGGGTGATCTTCATCGGTGTCTTTACCGGGCTCATATACTTTTACTTCTCCAAGGAGCATAAAGGAGCTTTCGGGGCGGGATCGAGAGTGGGTATATGGATTCTGATGCTTACGTTCGGAGCCTCTTTCGGTTACACCGTGATGGGGCGTATTTCGCTTCTCGTCGGTCGCATCACTTTCCTCTTCAGAGACTGGTTAGAGCTAATAAGTTAAACTCATCCCTGGCAATTCGGGAGATGGCGTATGAAATATAAAGTAATAGCGACGGTGCTGCCGGTGTTGCTGAGTGTTATCGCGGTGACGGCTCAGGAGGTGACGACGGAAGGAGTGGCTGCTGCCGTCGACAGCACCGTTGTCGGCTCGTCGGCGATGCCGGCCCCGGTGTCGCTGCTGGAGGCCGTCGACACCGACAATGACCACGGCCATGGCATTACGCTGACGTGGGAACTCTCCGCCGACGATGGTGCCGGCTCGAACTCGGTTCTGTCT
>JAOUEU010000223.1 GCA_029858555.1 Candidatus Zixiibacteriota bacterium | reverse complement strand
CAGCGAATCCGCCGAGGTGGCGGACATAACCTCGCCGAGCACTTCCCGCCGGGAGGTGCCTATGACCGCACCGTTCTTGTCGACTTCTCCCAGCACCAGGGCCGGCCGCAGCAACTCCCCGCCGTTGGCAATAGCGGCAAAGCCCACCGCCAGTTGCACCGCCGTCACCGTCACCGCGTGTCCCATGGCCAATGCCGCCACGTTGTAATCCGACCACCGCGACGGCCGCACCAGGCGGCCGCCGGTTTCTCCGGGCAGGCCGATGTTGAGCTTATCACCTACGCCGAACCGACGCATCGTCTCCCAGAGTCCCTCCCCGCCCAGCTCGATGGCGTACTTAGCCACGCCGATGTTGCTGGACAACTCCATTATTTGGCGGAAGTTCAACCAGCCATGCTCCTTGTCGTCGTGAAGAACCCGGCGCCCTACTCTCCAGGAGCCCTCCTCGCAGAAGGTGGAATCGCCGAAGTTGACAAGGTTGTTGTCAAGTAGACCGGCGGCCGTAAAGGCTTTCAGAACCGAACCCGGCTCAAACTGGTCCGTTACAGGTCGAAGTTTTACCGGTTTGTCGCGATGCTTCTCTGAAGGATCGAAGTGGGCTGTTGCCAGAATGTCGCCGTTGTTGCAGTCGAGAAACACCGCCATACCGGAACTGGCATTGTGTTTTTCCACCGCCGCCTGAAGTTCCTCTTCTACGATTTCCTGCAGCCGCCAGTCTACTGTTAGAACAAAGCTTTTCCCCGGCACTGGCTTGACCAGCGCCTTTTCGTTGACCCGGAAAGTATTTCTCAGGCCGTCCCGCCGTATATCCGCCCAGCCTTGCTGACCGGCCAGAATTGAATCGTATGAAAGCTCAAAACCGGCCTGGCCGCGATTGTCTATATCGGTGAATCCAAGAATCTGACGCCCCACTGTCCCGAAGGGATACTCCCGCCGTTTCTCGTCGCGCAGATACAGTCCCCGTGGCGCCGTAGCCTGAATCCGGTCCGCCATCTCGTCGGGCAGCATCCTTCTTATCCAGCGAAATTTCTTGACCGCTAGGCCGTACTGCCGACGAGCGCTGCCCTGCTCCAGGTCAAACAACTTTTCAAGATAGGCGCAGATTCTGTTAAGTTCAGAAATACCGTCCGGATAGGCATAAAGCGAGGAGACCGTGACATTGCTGGCGACAACCGTTCCGAACCGGTCGAAGATATAACCGCGATTGGCGGGGATGGAGACTTTGCCGGACGACTGCTTGTCTACGATGTCGCTGTATTTCGGTGCCAGAAAAATCTGCAGTTGTACCAGTCGCGCCACTGCCACCCCAAAAAACAAACAGACCATGACAAATACCAGGCCCAGCCGAATCCTTTCCTGGCGGGTTCGTTTCATTTGTCGGCCCCCTGTCCCGAGGTGGAATCAAATCTCACCCCTTGCAGTACCCTGGCATCGGCTCTGGTCTCGGCTACCACCGGAATATAGTCGGCCACCCGCTTTATGGCCGAGAGCATCACCACCAGCTCATCGGGGTCGGAGGACGGTCTGTCCCCCTTTACCAGGGTGTACAGGCGGTCGACTTTTACCGGCGCCAACCCCAGCGTGTCCCGGGCATATCGCTCGATGCGGCTGGCCATGGACAACGAGGCGATATCGGAATGGACTTTCTTGTAATCATCCAGCAGGGATTTGTTCTCCGCCTGCAACTGGGATACATCCTTGACCAGCTCGATGACTTTGACACGCTGCCAGATGTGAAAGCAGGCCGTGAACAGGCAGGCGGTAACAAGCAGGGAGATGGAGAGATAACGATGGGAACGCACCCGGTTGATTATCGTCGACTTGATTTCAATCGTCTCTTTGAACCTGCGAACGGCTTCTTTCATAGCGGCAATCTCTCGACCGCCCGAAGCTTGGCGGACCGGGCTCGAGGGTTACTCTTTATCTCTTCCGGGGTGGGTCGCAATATCCGGCGCGTGATTATTTTCAGACGGGGTCGGCGGTGGCAGACGCATTGGGGAAATCCCGGCGGACAGATGCAGCCGCGGGCTTCCTCCTGAAAAAACCGCTTCACCAGACGATCCTCGAGGGAATGATAAGTGATTACGACCAGTCGGCCGCCCGCCTTCAGGAGGGCGACCGCCCTGGGCAGCACCGCCTGCAATTCGTCCAGCTCGCGGTTGACGGCTATCCGAAAAGCCTGAAAGACGCGCGCCAGAGATTTCGTTTGATGCGGCGGGGGAACAATGCCGGTGACAATTCGGGCCAGTTGGGCGGTAGTGAGGATCATCTCTTTCTGTCTTTCCCTGACAATGGCTCGGGCCAGCCTGGCCGCACCTCTTTCCTCGCCAAACAGGCGAAGAATTTCCGCGATATCCTTTTCGTCCAGGGCGTTGATTAAGTCCGCCGCCGTCCTGCCCACGGTATCCGTATCAAACCGCATGTCCAGCGGACCGTCGCGCCGAAAGGAGAAGCCCCGTGCGGGATCATCCAACTGGTCCGAAGACAGCCCCAGATCCAACAACAACCCGTCGAATTGGCGGTCCTCAAACTGTTCGACCACGACGTCAACGTCTGCGTACGATGCCTTTCTGAGCCCTTTGAGTTGTCCTATTGCTTCTAAGTTCTTCCGGGCCCGGCCAACGGCCTGCCCATCCTTGTCAATGCCATATAAACGGGCCGACAACCCCAAATCTGCGGCGAGTGCCCGAAGATGTCCCCCCAGTCCGGCCGTCAGGTCCAGGTAAGCACCGTTCGAATCGGTCAGTAGAAGCTTGACCACCTCTCCGGCCATCACCGGCAGGTGGCCGCCGTCACTCCGATTCGGACCCATTGCCGGAGAACAGCCGCTCCGCCACGTCCTCGTAGTCGCCGGCGAACTGCTCCAAGTAGTACCGGTAACGCTCCGGATTCCAGATTTCCACCCACCGATTCACACCGATCACCAGGAGTTCCTTCTCCAGATGCGCCTCTGTCAACAGGTGCGACGGTACCAGAATCCGCCCGTTCCGGTCGGGGGTTACTATCGCCGCCGAGGAATAAAACCTTCGGCCAAATGAGCGATAATCCTTCTTGGTGAAGTTGAGGGAGGATAGACGATTTTGAATGATTTCCCACTCCGGTTCCGGATAAAGACTCAAACAGCCCTCTAATCCCTTCGTCAAAACCAGATTGCCGTCAAGTATCACTTTCTTGGTAGCGTCCTTGACGCTGCGCAACTTGGCTGGAAGAGCAAACCTACCCTTTGCGTCGAGAGTCGTTTGGTACTGGCCGTAGAATCCGGTCAAAAGTTCCTCCACTAAAACCCACTTCGTACCAAATTTTACACCAATTATCACTTTTTTCCCACAGAAGTCAAGGCTTTTTTGAATCGGAATTAAAAAAAACGCAGGCGCTAACTCGCAATAATTCAATAAGTAACAGGACAAACAATTTAGCTTTTTGGTAAGGCGCTATCCCGGACCGACTCCGCAAAGAAATCTTTTCTCTTGACAAAACTGCCCCCTTCGCCAACACCCGCCAAAATATGGACTTAGGACCATATACCGAGTTCCCCATCCTGAAGCGGCAGCCGCCCCGCATCAGCCAGTTACCCCCATAACGAACCATAAGACAACCCGTTACAATATTCCGGATTTTATCGCGGGCCGCCGCCGCCGGGGCAGACCGCTTGCACTTAGCACCGGGGTGCATGATGAAACAGGAAGACGCCAGTGAAATACTTTGGAAAAACAACCCTCATGATCCTTCTGCTCGTCTCGGCGGTGTACGCCGAGGAATCGCCTACGCTGAGGTTCGACCGCGCTCTGCTCTCGTTCGACCAGCCGGCACAGAGCTACCGCTATGTCGATCTCGAGGCGATCTCCGTCGGGTCCAGCCGACTGGCGGGCGCCATCACCGTCTATGTCTCGCTGGCTATGACCGAGTCGGTAACATCGATCCATTATACGGCATCAATCGAGGCGCTGGCGGCCGGCGCAGGTTCGCCTCTTGTCGCACCTGACGTGGCCACATCAGAGTCCGGGGCGTATGATCACATTGCTTCATCGGTACTTTTGGAACGGCTCGGCCTGGAACCGGTATATGTCGACCGCGAAATCACCACCGCCGCCGGCCGCTACGCCCGGCTCCTGGTGTTTCCGGTAACGGTCGATGGTACCGGCCGCTTATGGTTCCACCGGAGCGTCGACGTTTTTGTCGGCGACAGAAAGATTACCGCCGCCGGGCTCTGCGGACCGGCGGAGATTGAGACGATACCGCCCTCCGACAAGGATCGTCCCCGCTTCGACCGGAGCGCCGAAACTGCAGCGGAGTACCTGCTCATCACCTCGGCCGACCTGGCCCAGGCCCTGAAGCCGTTGGAGCAGTACAAAAACGCGACCGGCTACAAGACCACGATAGCCATCATCGACGATATCCTCGCGTCCACGTCCGGCGGGGACGACCCCGAACGGCTTCGGGAATACTTGAAAACTTTTCACTGCAATGGCGGACGCTATGTCCTCCTCGTGGGGGACGAAACCGTCCTGCCGATACGGTACGCTTATCACCATTCGGTGGATTTCACGCCGGACCTGCGCGAACAGATGGTGTGCGATCTGTACTTCGCCGAACTTGCCTCGGAATGGAATGCCGACAACGACAATGTCTGGGGGGAGCGCGATGTTGACTTGTACGGCCTTTCACCCGAATTATGCGTCGGGCGGCTGCCGTTCAACCGGCCCGAGGAAGTCACCGCCTACGTTGAAAAGCTGATAGCCTACGAGACCGACCCCGGGGGCGGCGATGCCGATTACCTGAAGAACGTCTTCTTCTTTTCATCGGACCAGATGCGTGACTACACCGGTGGCGGCCAGCACTACCTTATCGGGGAGGCTTTCCCTGAGTCGTCTGTCATTGACACCGTCGACGGCGTCGAAGCTGTCTCCGGCGATGATCCCTCGCCGTCCAACCCGCCTGCCTGCGAGCTGGTCACGACGCTCTCGGATGGCTATGGTATCGTCAACGTGCTGGCCCATGGTCGTGTCGACGGCTTTGCAGTACGCACCGCCGAATACAATACCTGGCCGAAATCGTATTTCCTGTCCCAGGTGGAAGAGCCGTCGGCACACGGCGCTTTCACCGACCTGGCCCCCAACGGCAGGACATCGTTCTACTATTCGCTCGCTTGTGATAACGGCGGCTATGATCTCGACCAGCCGCCGATGAACCTGCCCGGCGCCAACATGGCCCAGATTCTGCTGCGTCTGCCGGCGGCGGGCGCCGTCGCCTTTGTCGCCTATTCCCGCTACGGCTGGGTCAGCTCCAGCCACATTTTGCAGAAGGCCTTTTTCGATTCCCTCTTCGCTCATCCCGACCTGCCGGCCATCCATGCCATGTATAAATCGCAGGCGGCAAATTTCTATTTC
>JAOUEU010000020.1 GCA_029858555.1 Candidatus Zixiibacteriota bacterium | reverse complement strand
GGGTCCCACTGGCCGAAAATGATCTTGTTTCGGGCGTGATGGCTGTACAGGTAAGGGTCGGTCGAGAGCGACTGGCCGGAGCCGGAGAAGTACAGTGGCGGGTCGGCGCTCAAATTCGTCTGCCAGAAAACGAAGCCGCCGGCCGCTATCAGGACGATCAACAGGTAAAGCAGGTATTTCGAGTTTTTCTGTTTGAGGGTCATTGGCATTACCCAGGTGCTGACGGAGCGCGCGACTTCCGCCTGAAAGAACCAATATACACGCCGCCGTCAATGCGCCCAACGACTTCTTACATCAGGTTTTAATATCGAAAGTTCGATCGATGGCCTCAGAAACGCGCTGTTCAGCCGTGCGGGTGGTCCGTGAGACTATCGACCATGGCGCCACGACACAATGCACCGCGTTATTGCACATCGACTTAAGGCTCATGCAAAGAAAGTAACGCGGGTTAGCGCACGATGCAAAAAAAAGTTAAATATTATCATAATAACGGAACCCGGGGCCGTCTGAGAGGTATAAAGAGCTAGCAGGGCCGTAGCGTAGTGCGAAAAACAGTTCCATAGAAGACGGCAGACAAGAGTCTGCCGTTCTTTTTTTATCCGGCCATCCGGCCGATATCAGCGATGTGGGCCGCGCCTGTTGCCCTTCAAAATGCGTCACACAATCCGATTAAAGAGTCAAAGACGGCGTTTTTTGTCCGCTTATCCGCTTGTTTCAATCTGAGTTGGGTGGTTCTCCCGGCGCGAATTTGGTCAATTCTTCTAAAGTCCCACTGCCAGATTCTGGCAGTGCGATGTCCTATATTATTCAGGAGAAAGGTGTTTCGTGGTACCCGGTGGCTGCCGGTGACGGTCCCTATCCCCCGGTTTCGGACCCTGCCGGTGAACCATCGATCCTCCGAGGTTTGGACAGGTGTCCGGACTATACCACGATTGTAGGCGGAGTCGTGTGGGGACCGGTAGGGGGATCCTTTTTTTAGATACTGGACACCGCCCCTCGACTCCGCTTGCGTTTTTGGGTATCGTTTGAAATAACGAGCGGTGTTCTTGCTATCGTGCAAAGTCGCGGCACATGGCCCGCTTGCCTTTTTCCGCTCGCAGTATATATTAGTCCGAACTTGACACTAACACCGACAGCGAGATGAACCGTTATTTCGATTTCACACAACGACAACTGAAATGCCTGGCTGTGCTGGCGGCGTTGGCCGTGGTTATGGCCGTCTACCTGTTCGTGCGGGCCTATGTTGACACAGTCGAGGCTGCCCCGCCGCTCAAAGTGTTTGTCGGCGAAGACAACCAGCAGTTCACCGGCACATTCGTGCTTGACCCCAATACGGCCCCGGTAGACTCTTTGGAGCTTTTGCCGGGTATCGGACCGGTGCTGGCCGAACGGATTATCGAGTATCGCCGGGACCGTCATTTCGAGCGCGAGATCGATATCACCGAGGTCAAGGGCATCGGGCCGAAGCTCTACGAACAGATCAAACCCTATCTCAAAATCCGCAAATGGTGACCGAGACCACCACGCGCATCGGGCTGGACCGCCGGGGTGAAGTGATTTACGCCGCCCGGGTCGAACTACATGCCGGCCGCCCGGAAGTGAAGGCGCTGGCGCAGTTCGATGAGACTCATCCGAAAGGACACCACCTCCTCGCCGACGCAAATCCCGTATTTGCCGTACCGGATGGCGAAGTCACTATCAAGAACATCACTCTTCCGGCCGACGAGGTCGACAACGTCGACACTAAGGTTCGTTTCGAGATGGTGCAGTCGCTTCTGGAGGACGAGGCCGAGTTCCTTTTTGATTCCGCCGCCACCGGTCAACCCAACCGCTACCTGGGTGTCATTCTCCGCAGAAGCGTCTTCGACGCCCTGGTACACGAGTCTTACGGCTTTGATGCCGATACCGCCGGGGCCGACCTCTGGCGCGTGCGGGCGGCGGCGCTGGGGCGGGGGTATCTCGAATTCTGCCGCAGGGAAAAAGGCGACCTGGTCTGCCTGGCTGATTTCGGCCACGGCCTGCTGTCGGTATGCTTTGTGTACCGGAACGATATTGTCGGGCTGGCGCACCTCGAGCTGGACAAGTTCAATCTGCAGGATGAGGCCGACATCAGGAGGATGGCGGTGGAATTCAAGACCATCGTCAATTTCAAACTGGCCTCGTTCTTCGAACAGGGCCTGACTCTGCCGCTGTCGAGTCTGCTTTTGAGCGGCGACTGCCCGAACGCGAAAGTGAGCGAGACGGTGTCGGGGTTTTTCTCGGTTGAGGTTTCCACGCCGCAGGCCAATCCCGCTTTTTTTTCTGATTCGGCGGCACCGGCAGAAATTCCTTTCGACAAATACCTGGTGGCCCTGGGCCTGGCCGTTAAATAGCCTTGCCTCGCCGGTTGTTGCTGCCTATCTTAAGCCGATTGTGTGATTTAACCTCTTACCAGTGAGTTGATGTGTCGAAAAAAAGGCCAAAAACCAGAGCTATTTATCCCGGGACGTTTGACCCGGTCACTAACGGCCATCTCTCCTTGATTGAACGGGCGCACGCTATTTTCGACGAGTTGATCGTGGCGGTGTCCGGTAACGCCGGCAAGAACCCCTTTTTCGACTTCGAGGATCGTATCGAGTTGATGACCAAAAGCCTCAGGCGGAAACCCCACCTGGCGGACGTGAAGGTGGTCGGCTTCGACGGCCTTCTGGCCGACCTGGCGATGCAGATGAAAGCCACCGCCATTATTCGGGGGCTTCGCGCCATATCCGACTTCGAATACGAATTCCAGATGGCCCTGATGAACCGCAAAATCGCCCGGCAGGTGGAGACGGTCTTTTTGATGCCGGCGCTTTCGTGGGTGTACCTGTCTTCGACCATGGTCAAGGAGGTGGCCCGTCACGGGGGCGATGTGAACGGGCTGGTCCCGCTGCCTGTAAAAAAGGCCTTCGAAAAAAGATTCGGCCATAACCGCAAGAGATAGGAAGGATCGAATTGGACAGCATGTCGGAGCCGACGGATAACATGAAAGACGACAGCCGGAGACAAGAGGCCGCAGTACAGATACCGCTTGCGGATCTCATCAAAATCCGCCGCGCCAAAGTCGCCGAGATGCGCAAAGCCGGTATTGACCCCTATCCCTACCGCTACGAGCGCACCCATCTCGTAAGCGAGGTGCTCGGCGCCTTTGAGGACCTGGCGGAAAAAGAGACGGTCATCCGGCTGGCCGGACGGATTATGCTCAAGCGCAAGATGGGCAAGTCGTTTTTCGCCGATATCCGCGACAGTTCCGGGCGGATTCAGGTGTATGTCAAACTCGACAACGTCGGGCAGGAACAGTTCGGCCTTTTCAACACCCTCGACCTGGGCGATATCATCGGCTGCGAGGGCAGCCTGTTCGTGACGCGTACGGGCGAGCGGACGCTCAAGGCGACCTCCTTCGAGATTCTGGCCAAATCTTTGCATCCGTTGCCCGACAAGCATGCGGGCCTGGTTGATGTCGAGATGCGTTATCGCCGGCGCTACGCCGACCTGGCCATCGACCCCGAGGTACGCGAAGTCTTTCGGAAGCGCACCGAGATTATCCGCCATGTCCGCGATTTTCTGAACGATAAAGGCTTTATGGAGGTGGAGACCCCCATCCTTCAACCCATCTACGGCGGGGCCTCGGCCCAGCCGTTCGTCACCCGCCACAACAAGCTCGACATGAACATGTACCTCCGCATCGCCGACGAGTTGTATCTCAAGCGGCTGATAATCGGCGGTTACGACAAGGTCTGGGAGTTCTGCAAGGATTTCCGCAACGAAGGTCTCAGCCGTCTGCATAACCCGGAGTTCTCGATGGTGGAGTTGTACTGGGCCTACGCCGACTACCGCGACATGGCGGCCCTTTACGAGGAGATGCTGCGGGCGGTCGTGCACCGGATGTTCGGCACTTACAAAATCACGTATGGCGGGCATGAAATCGATTTCGAGCCGAAGTTCCGGTGGGTGTCGATGCTGGACTCCATCAAAGAGAAAACCGGCATCGACTTTTCGAAGCTGTCATTTGAAGAAGCGAGCGAGGCCGCCGACAAGTTCGGCATCGAGGCCGAAGACCTGATAAACTGGGGCAAGGTTGTCGAGGCGGTTTGGGAGGTGACGGTCGAGGAGAGCCTGATACAGCCGACATTTATCGCTGATTTCCCGGTTGAGATTTCGCCGCTGGCTAAAAAGCACCGTGAGAAAGAAGGGCTCACCGAGAGATTCGAGTTGTTTATTGCCGGCCTCGAATTAGGCAACGCTTTCAGCGAGCTGAACGATCCCATCGATCAGCTTCAGCGGTTTCTGCAGCAGGGCAAGGCACTCGAAGCGGGTGACGAGGAAGCCCAGCCGCTCGATGATGATTTCGTTACGGCCCTGTCGTACGGCATGCCGCCCACGGCCGGGCTCGGTTTTGGCGTTGACCGCCTGGTCATGCTGTTGACCAACCAGCACTCTATCCGCGACGTCCTTTTGTTCCCGCAGATGAAGGACCTCAAAGACGGTTCGGTGCCGGTCTCGCGGATACTCTCGCAGATAATCGACGAAGAGGAATAGCCGCCGGTAGCTTTGATAGTCTCTTACAGCGAGCTTCGGCGGATGTGGAAGTGCGTCTACTTCTTGCGCAGTTTCTTGGCGCGCTTGCTCAGCGCCTTGGCAAAATCTCTGGCCACTTGCCGGAACATCGCGTCTCCGCTTTCAGCATAATGGGTAACCGCTCCCTTGAAACTGCCCGAGAACACCACCAATTGGTCGGTTCGGTCCAGCAGTTTCAGGTTGACGGCAACGTAGGCATTTCCGGCAAAGGCCCCCAAAAGCACCCTTAACGTGCCGCTGCCCTTTTTGTACTCCAGGATTCCACCCCGAACTTCATACCGAGCTGCCGAGTCCCCCGTTTCCGACATACTGAGTATCCCTGTTTTCATAATCTCCTCACTGAGATATCGCTTGAACTTCTCAATATCTTCCAGCGGGGGTTTCTTGTCTTCCTCGAAATCCAGCGGCAACTCGTCGGTGACGGCACCTATAGTGCAACTCGCCATATCCTGTAAGGGTGCTTCCAGGTCATGAATGATCTTGTAGTTCTTGACACAGCCGACCAGAAACGCGGCCGCAACCACAACCGTAAAGACAAATGTCAACTTTGACTTGCACATATCCGGTATCCTCCATCGGATCGCAGTTTTCGTACGAGCTACTCGCTGAGAAATATGATCAGGCCGCACCTCAGGTCGATATTGGCAGCATGCTGATATACTTCAACCGGAAAGTCCTGCTCGGTTGCACGCGTTTTGCCGAGAAACACGACGAAGAGATCGGCGCCAATATCTACGCCGACGTTTTTATCAAACGTGAATCTTGCGCCCAGGCCAAAAATAGTGATAAACTTGGACTCGTTAGTGGCACCCTTGTCCACCAAATGTCTTTGATTAAGCTCATCATACTCGACAATTGTCCAGTCCGTCTTGTGTTTGATGGCCCCCAATCCCGTATAGAAATAAGTCATATTGAGGTTCGAGCCTTCCCGGCTGGTCATCCGGTAGTACTCTGCCAAAATGGTATACCGCATCGTCGAAAGACCGACTTCCATAACGGCCAACATCCCGGTTTCGGGATCATAGCCCTCCAAGTCTTCGCCGAAGTCGTATCCAGGCCTGGAGATATCGATGCCGATGGCAAGGTTGTGGCTGACGGCCAGGCGCATGGCCACACCAAACCCGACCGCCGGATCGACCCCTTCGTAATATTTCCCGGAAGGGATGCTGTAGTTGCCCGTCAGCCCGAATGACGCATTCCAACGCAATATCCGCGCCCGTCGATAGATTTCATCGTCCTTCGACTTCCACGTCTCCAGCGGCCGTTTAGCCGGTGCCGGCCTGCCGGTGGGCGGAACCTCCGCCGAATCAACAACCGGTACCACAGGCTGTCTGGTGGGGACCAGAGCGGTGGTATCCGTAACCTGCGATGTATCGGCGGCGGGCTTCCCCGCCTCCTTGTCCGCCGGCTTGTAATAGCCTTTGAGAACTTCGGCAGTGATATCGGTGCCGTCCTCACGGATAATCGCCTCTATCTGAGTGAAGCTGATATTCTTCTTTTTCTCTTCATCGAGAATGACAGTTATCAGCTTGTAGGAGAAGTCAACCTGGTAGAGTACCTCTTCGTATTTCTGGCCGCTTTTGGTGATGATTGTCCCCTTTTCCGGCTGAGCGGCCAGGGTGACCGCCGTCAGCGCAATCAGGCCTATAGCCAGAGCCGCGAATCCGTGACTTTTCATGAAACCCTCCAACTTTGGACCATATAATATAGACGGCTCAGACCATATATGCAAGCCCTCGACGGGAAATAGTCGAAAATCTTGCGCCATTTGTCGGCAATCATCAAAAACTGATTTGCGCGCGGGCACCGGATGTGTATATTCGGTGAGGTTCTTTCTGTACGGCAAAGCAGTACAATTAAGGTACAAATAGTGGAGGAAATATGGATTACCGGGTCGAAACCGACACCATGGGGGAAATAAAAGTTCCCGCTGACAGGTACTACGGCGCGCAGACGGCTCGTTCCCTGATGAACTTCCGCATCGGCGGTGAGCGCATGCCGCGCGAGTTGATACGGGCGATGGGGATTTTGAAAAAGGCCGCCGCCCTGGTCAATATGGAGTTGGGGTTGCTTCCCAAAGAAAAGGGTGACCTGATTGTCAAGGCCGCCGACGAAGTCATCGAGGGAAAACTCGATGACCATTTCCCGCTGGTGGTATGGCAGACGGGTTCGGGCACGCAGACCAATATGAACGCCAACGAGGTCATCTCCAACCGCGCCATCGAACTGGCGGGCGGGCAGATGGGCTCCAAGAAGCCGGTTCATCCCAACGACGACGTCAACAAGGCGCAATCGTCAAACGACACCTTCCCCACCGCCATGCACATCGCTCCGGTCGAGGAAATCCACCGGCGTCTGATACCGATGGTCACGCAGTTGCGCGATACGCTGGGGAAGAAAGCGGACGAATTCAAGGATATTATCAAAATCGGCCGGACGCATCTCATGGATGCCACGCCGCTGACACTCGGCCAGGAGTTTTCCGGTTATGCCCAGGCGCTGACCAACGACCTCGAGCGCATCAACGACGCTCTCAAGCGGCTCTACCCCCTGGCGCTGGGCGGCACGGCGGTCGGCACGGGGCTGAACACGCATCCCGATTTCGCGGTGAAAGCAGCGGCCAGTATCGCCAAGTTGACCGGACATCCGTTTGTCACAGCACCCAACAAGTTCGAGGCCCTGGCGGCGCATGACGCCATCGTCGAAACTTCAGGCACAATGAAAACGCTGGCCTGCTCTTTGATGAAGATCGCCAACGACATCCGCTGGCTGGCCTCGGGGCCGCGCTGCGGCATCGGCGAGATATCCATTCCCGCCAATGAACCGGGCTCCTCGATAATGCCCGGCAAAGTCAACCCGACCCAGCCGGAGGCGATGACGATGGTCTGCACCCAGGTGATGGGCAACGACGTCGCGGTCAACATCGGCGGTGCGTCGGGCAATTTCGAACTCAATGTCTACAAGCCGGTGATGATTTACAACCTGCTGCAGTCGATCCGGCTTCTGGCCGACGCCTGCGAGATGTTTAACGAGAACTGCGCGGTGGGTATCGAGCCCAACGAAGTGAATATCGAGAAGAACCTGACCAACTCGCTCATGCTGGTGACGGCTCTCAACCCGCACGTCGGTTATGACAACGCTGCGAAGATCGCCAAGAAGGCTCATGCCGACAACTCGACGTTGAAAGAAGCGGCGGTGGCATTGGAACTTTTGACGGCCGAGGAGTTTGACCAGAAGGTTCGTCCGGAAAAAATGATCGGCCCGAACCTGGGTAAGAAATAATACAGCGCCGGGGGATAGTGGGTGCGAGAGTGCCTGCGCAGGACCGGTATAGAATAAAAAAGGCGGAGCATCCATGCTCCGCCAATTCACCAATGTAAGCGCGTTACCATCCTGGTATTCAGAGTGTCTGTTATTTTAACGCAGGGTGGCACGTTTTTGTTCCATCCCAAATGCGCCCGTTCGGCTTGTTCGAGCCTCAAGGGCATCCAATTGTAAGTTGTTAACGGGCGCCGCCCGCCCTATATTCTCCACATGCAGACAGCCCTTCACATCACGGCTCTCGTTAACGAACTGAAAAGCGAAGCCGTCGGCGGCACGATGACGTCCACCGAATTTTACAAAAAAGAACGGGCGGCCTACCTCTTCATAAAAAAAGACAAAGGCCGGGTCGCGCTCGGGTTTGTCTACCACCCGGCCGGGTCGGGAACGTTCCTGGTTTCAGCCTCCAAAATCAAGATTGACAGCCGCGAGAAACCGTGGCCCGTTTTCAATCTCGAAGGTGCCGTCATAACCGCCGCCGAACAATGCGGCTTTGACAGGATATTCACACTGTCCGTGGCGCGCCAGGGCCGGAGTTACACGCTGGTCTTTGAGGCGCTGGGGCCAAACGGGAATATCTGGCTTCTCGATGAGAGCGGCGTCAAAGAAGCCACCCTGCGCAACCGCAAATACGATAAAGGCGAGAAGTACGAAGCCAAGCCGCTGATCGGCAAGCACGTTCCGGCCGAACTGACGGCCGGGAAACTTGCGGAGTTGGTCAGCGCCGCCGGCAACCAGTCGCTGCTAACGGTTATCGAGAAGAACGTGCTGGGATTCAACCGTACGCTGGCGAAGGAGGTCGTCGCCCGGGCCGGGCTGGACTGGGTCACAGCCGAAGAGTGGGACGAGGAGAGCCTGGCAAAGCTGGTGGCATCGGTCAGGAGCATCGTCGATCTTTTCAAGTCCGCAGGTGCGGGTTACCTGCACGAAGTGGCCGGCGGGTTGGAAGCCTACCCGTTCAAGCTGTCGTCACGGGAGAGTGAACCCGAGAAATTGAAGACTCTTTCGCTGGCCGTGATGGCTGTGACCGTTCGCCGCCAGAGTGCCGTTGACAGCGCCGACGAAGAAAAGAGTCACATCGACGCTGTCCGCCGGGCGGTGACGCGATTGGAAAAGCGGCTGGTCAAAATCGAGCAGGACATAGCCGAGGCGGCGGATTACGAGCAGTACAAGAAGCTGGGCGAGTTGATCCAGATAAACATGTCCCAGATCAAAAAAGGCGCCAAAGAGGTTCGGCTGAAAGACATCTACACTGAGCCTCACGAAGATATCGCTGTCAAACTTGAGCCGGCGTTGACCCCGGCCGAGAATGCCGAGGTCTATTTCAAGAAGTACCGCAAAGGGCGCGAGGGGCTGGAATTGCTCCGGCGGCGGCTGGTTGTTTCCGGGGAGGAGGTGGCGGGCCTGCATGAAATCCTGACTGCGTTGGAACACAATTTCGACGCCGCCCGCGAGCAGTACCGGCAGGAACTGCTGGCGTTGCTGCCCCGCGAGGCCGTGCGGCGCGAGACGCAACCCCGGTTGCCTTACAAGCAATATTCACTGCGGAGCGGCGTGACTATATTTGTCGGCCGGGACGGTTCCGACAACGACCGGACCACTTTCGAGTTTGCCCGCCCCTACGAGTTGTGGTTTCATACTCAGCAGTGTCCCGGCTCGCACGTTGTCATCAAGTATCCCAACAAGTCGTTCGAGCCGTCGCCACAGGAGATTCGCGAAGCCGCCGAGATAGCAGCATGGTTCAGCAAAGCGAAACGGGAAGGGCTGGTCCCGGTTGTCTACGCGCAGAGAAAGCACGTGCACAAACCGCGCAAGGCCAAGCCGGGCCTGGTGACTGTTCAGAGAGAGAAATCGATCATGGTCACTCCGCAGAAACCGCAGGAGGAGTAGACGGGCGGCTCTCGGGGAAAGGGTGTTTTCTACCGGGGGATCTTTTCGCCGGTCATGGCTTCGATTTCGTCCAGGAGGGATTTCTCGAGGTCGGCTTCGTCTATCCGCTTGACGACCTTGCCTTTCTTGATAAGGATGCCCTTGCCGGCGCCACCGGTGATACCGATATCGGCCGCGGCCGCTTCGCCCGGACCGTTGACGGCACAGCCCATCACGGCCACCTTAAGCGGTGTCTTCAGATGCCTGGTTTTGGCTTCTACCGATTCGGCCAGCGGAATCAAATCTATCTGACAGCGGCCGCAGGTGGGACAGGCAATGACCTCGACACCTTCGTTCTTCAACTCGCACGAGGCAAGAATCTGTCTGGCTACCCTCACCTCGTGCACGGGGTCGGCGGTCAGGGATACGCGGATAGTGTCACCGATACCGCAAAGCAGAATGGCCCCGATACCCACGGCGGATTTGACGGTGCCTGTCTCGAGGGTACCGCTCTCGGTGATACCCACGTGAAGAGGATAATCGCACTTTTCGGCCAGCAGGCGGTAGGCCCAGAAGGCGGTGTTGGTGTTGGTGGACTTGACCGAGATAATGATGTCCCTGAAATCCATATCCTCAAGGACGGCTGCTTCGCGCAGGGCCGCCTCGACAAAGGCGTTGGGATCGTCACAACCGTATTTTTCAAGAAGATCTTTGGGCAGTGAGCCGGAATTGACCCCGATGCGAATGGGCACCTCAGCGTCTTTGGCGGCCCCGGCTACTTCGCGGACTTTCCACTCGGCGCCGATATTGCCGGGGTTGATGCGGATTTTGTCGAACCCGGCAGCGATCGCTTTGAGGGCAAGTTTGTACTGGAAATGGATGTCGGCCACCAGCGGCCGGGATACCCGTTGGCGGATTTCGGGCAGGCGGCGGGCGGCGTCGTGGTTGAGCACCGCCAGGCGGACGATATCACAACCGGCCTCGAAAAGCCGGTTGACCTGGGCCACCGTCGCCTCGACATCGCGCGTGTCGGCGGTAGTCATCGACTGAATCGAGACGGGAAAACCGCCGCCGATGAGAACGTCACCGACTTTGACCACGCGACTTTTTCGTCGTTTGATGGGATACTCCATATCCGTCAGATATCCAGCCTTGACCTTGGTTCAAAAAGGACTATAATTTACGCTGTTGTACGCAGGCAGGCAACGGAAAGTTGGGAATCGATTGGTCTGGCTAAAAACAATAGTAACGGTGGTGGTCCTGGCGGCGGGCGTAGTCGGCTATATCTTCTATTCTCAATGGGATGCCGAGAAGAAGGCGCAGCAGGACGAGAGGTACGCCCGGGCGGCTGCCCGGGTGTGGATAGCCTCGGCGCGGTTTCGCTCCGATTCCGAAGGATTCATCGCTTACAGAGATTCGCTGCTGAGCGAAGACAGTCTTTCGGCACGGACCATAATGGACTATTTCACTCTATATCAGAAACACCCTGAAGACTACCTGCAGTTCACGCAGCTGGTCAGCAAGTACGTGGATTCTCTCGAGAGCCTGGGGGTAAAGGCACCGCTGTCGGAAAAGACACCTGCCGGCGACACGCTGCCGCCGGGCATGTAAGACTATTGTGCCGCCTCGAAGGCATCGGGGAAATGTTCGAGTTTCCCGTCAACGAACGTAATCACGTCGAATCTCAGGTCACATCCCTCAATAGCGTTTTCAATGAGATATTTTTGAGCGGCCTCGGTCAGGTTGTGTATTTTCCGGTCATCGACGCGCTCCGCGGGGTGGCCGTACTTTTTGGATGACGCCGACTTGACCTCGACAAACACCACCAGCCTGTCTTTTTTGACAATCAGGTCAATCTCTTTTTGCCCCGCCTGCCAGTTGTTTTCCAGGATGTCAAAGCCGCCCCGAATGAAGTAGTCGGCGGCCAGTTTCTCGAACTGTCGGCCAATGGATACGGAATCGATCCCCCTTTTGGGCTTGTCAGACGAGGACATATTCCTCAATCAGGTCGGATACCGGCTTGAACGATTTGCGATGGATATCACAGGGCCCCTGGGCCTTCAGTTCCTGCAGATGCGCCGGCGTGGGATAGCCTTTGTGCTTGGAAAAAGAAAACGAGGGATAAAGTCCTTCGTAACGATCCATAATGCGGTCACGAGTGACTTTGGCTACCACCGAGGCGGCGGCAATCGACGGGCAGCGGCTGTCGCCACCGACAATAGCAAACTGGGGGATATCGACCTTGGGGATGGGAAAGTTGCCGTCGACCAGGATGATATCCGGCGCTTTTTTCAGGTCCATGACCGCCTTACGCATAGCCATCAGGCTGGCTTTGTGGATATTAATCCGGTCGATGTCTTCGTTGTCGATAACGCCTACGGAGCAGACCAACTCCATGGCTACGATTTGTTCGAAAACCTTCTCGCGGCGCAGGGGGGTGAGCTTTTTGGAATCGTCAAGTCCGACAATCTCCAGGCCCGGCGGCATGATGACCGCCGCAGCCACGACCGGTCCGGCCAGCGGCCCCCGGCCCACTTCGTCAACACCACAGATAGCGGCATAACCCTTTTCGGCGAGTTTCAACTCGATGTCGGCAAAGTCGATTTTAAGATTCTTGTCTCGGAAATTCATTGTAACTTGCATCACACTCAAATTATAGCGCTGGTCGTTATTTTTTCAACTATAAACACTTCTATTATTATCGACCGTGAAAAAGGCTTTAATTAGCGGTTTTTGGAGCCTATATTGGCACGGTGTTTAAATATTAGGCAGATCGATGCACCGGACAGAGCCATCATTTTTTCAGTTTAAGATTATCGCGGGAGAGTTCAAGGGCAGGATCATCAAAACGCCTGACCTTGGAATTACGCGCCCCCCGCTGACCCGTCTGCGCCGGGCCATTTTCGATTTTCTGAATCCCTACCTGGACTCGGCCGGCTATCTTGACCTTTTCAGCGGCACCGGTTCTTATCTCTTTGAGGCGGTTTCTCGCGGAGCCGGCACGGCCTGCGGTATCGAAATAGACAGCCGGCTGGCGGCCGCCATCAACGAGCAAGCCGGCTTGCTAAACCTTGGTAAGCGCCTGGTCTGTCTCTGCGACGATGTTTTCAGGGCGGTTCCGAACCTGGCCGCCCGGGGAAAACGATTCGATATCATATTGATGGCCCCGCCCCAGTACCAGAACCTGGTGAGTAGCACCGTCTCGGCGCTCAAAGAAAACAACTTGCTTACAGAATCAGGATTCATACTCTGCCAGCACGATACATCCGAGACGCGTAACATTGATTTCGCGGATTTCACCATAGAACAGCAGAGAAAATACGGCAACACCACTTTTACGGTTCTTTCCCGTCAGTAAGGTTGCGGGCGCGTGTTCAGCCTGATCGGATAGATCTAAGGGGGCGGGCCATTGTCGGGCCGATTTGACGGCGACTGCCGGGACATTTTTTGAATTGGCACCGTTTCGTCATGCTGCGCCCTTGTCTCTCTGCCCTTGCGGGACCGGACGGAAGAGATATGACAAAAAAAACGCCCGAAAGCGGGCGTTCTCCTGCAAAAATGAATCAGGGATGACTACTTTTCAGCTTCCGATGATTCCTGCTCCGGCTCGTGCCGATTGTTGGTCTGATTCTCTACCTTGCCGCTGTCGATGATCTGCTCCTTGATACGAGCTGACTTGCCGGTAAGCTCCCGCAGATAATACAGCTTTTTGCGCCGCACCGATCCGGTGCGGATCTTTTCTATTTTGGCAATATTGGGTGAGTGAAACGGAAAAACGCGCTCGACGCCGATACCCGACGATATTTTGCGCACCGTGAACGTCTGCCCGGTGCCGCTGCCCCGCCGGCCGATAACGGTACCCTGAAAGACCTGGATCCGTTCCTTGTCACCTTCTTTAATCCGGTAGTGGACCCGGAGAGTATCGCCCGAGCCGAAATCAGGTAAGTCCTCCCTGAGGAAGCTCTTTTCAATCTGGGCAATTCTTTTCATCACATAATCCTTTCGATATTCACTTAACAACGGAATTCTCATCCAGTTTCTTAAGATATTCTATCTCTTCATCGCTCAATTCCGCATCCGCCAGCAGGTCGGGGCGATTCTGTCGACATTTCAAGATCGCCTGCCGCCTTCGGAAATCTCTTATCTCCTTATGGTCACCCGACATCAACACTTCAGGGACTCTCAAGCCCTCGTATTCGGCCGGTCGGGTATAGCAAGGGGCGCCCAAAATGCTGTCCATGTGCGAATCGTCCGCGGCCGACTCGAAATTACCTAGCACTTTCGGTATCAGCCTCGCCACGGCGTCGACTATTACGGCCGCGGCGGGCTCCCCGCCGGTCAGCACGTAGTCACCGATGGATATCTCGTCAACCTCATATAACTGCGTAATCCGCTCGTCAATCCCCAGGTAATGACCGCAGACAATAGTCAAGCGGTCACACAGCGAATACCTGATAGCCGTTTTCTGAACGAGCTTTTTTCCGGCGGCCGAGGTGAGCACAATTCTCTGCCTTTCGTCGGGCACATATCCCCTGCTGCGAGGCTCATATCCCAGAGATTTCAGACACCGGTCCAGCGGTTCAATTTTCGTAACCATGCCGCCGCCGCCGCCGAACGGCGTGTCATCAACCGTCTTGTGCCGATCGGTGGCATGGTCTCGAAGATTGATTATGGCAATGTCAAAGAGCCCTTTTTCAACCGCTCTCCCCAGCAATGACTGAGTCATGACAGCCTCGAAATAATCCGGGAAAAGCGTGACAATCTCAAATTTCATCTGCCTGTCAGAACTGACCGAACCTCCGGTGTCACCCGCGACGCCTGTTGCAGCAACCTGACGGCCGGCTCAGCTCCGTTCCTCGTCAAACATTCCGCCCGGCTCGACGGTAATTTTCCTGTTCTTTATGTCCACACTTCTTACGAACTCCCTGGCGGCCGGAAACAGAACTTTTCTGCCGTCGGTGGTTCTAACGACGTAGACATCGTTGGCCGGGTACGGCTCAACATCCTCAACCTCACCGAGCGTCCGACCGGTGCCATTCTCGATAACCCGGCAACCTACCAGGTCAAAGATGAAATAAGTATCGTCGGGGAGTCTGACTACCTGGGATTTTGGCACTGCCAGCAGCCGGTTGGTGAGCCGCGCGGCGTCTTCCCGATTGCTGATTCCTTCGAGCGCCAGAACGGGCCGCCCGGAGACGAATCTGCTGGCGAGGATTCGGTATTTTTTCCAATCCGCCCGGTCTTTGACGTATATTTCCTTCAAACCGTCGAAGCGCTCCGGGAAATCCGTTTCCGGGGTGACATTGATTTCGCCATGCACACCCCGGGTCCGGCCGAGCTTTCCGACTATTATATAATCTTCAGACGACACTTAGTTATTCAAGGATTTCCAGGACGGCTCTTTTGCCCTGACGGGCAGCCCCCGCCGCCAGAAGCGTCCTTATCGATTTGGCCGTCTGACCACCTTTTCCGATAACCTTTCCGAGATCACCCTGGGCAACACGCAATTCATAAACAGTAGTGCGACTTCCGAGGACTTCACGTACGTCGACAGCGTCGGGGTTATCGACCAGAGCCTTGACGATCGTTTCGACAAATTCCTTCATGACAACAACCCTTTCGATTTTTCGTTTGCGGTTGAGAATCCGTAACATTTTCCAAACTAAAAAGTAATTCCTTTACCGGTCTGGGCCGGCAGCATTAAGTGTTGCTTTCATCAGCCGGAGCCTGCGAGGAACCTTCATCAGAAGATTCTTCCGCAGGCGTTTCTGTCGGGGCCGTTTCCTGCGGAGGTGCTTCCTTCTTGGGGGATTCCTTCTTGGGGGATTCCTCCTTGGGGGATTCCTCTTTGGGGGATTCCTCTTTGGCCGCGGCCACAGCCGCCTTTTTCATTTTTCGGGTCTTCTTTTTCCGTTCCGTTATGACCGTTTTGAGCGCGATTTCCGAAACATCCTCACCACGTTTGGCCTTCTGATACTTCTCTGTAAAACCGATCTGGGTCAGCAGCGAGGAGACCGTATCAGAGGGCGTTGCCCCCTGGTCCAGCCATTTGATCAGTTTGTCCTCGGCCACCGACACCTCGGCCGGTTTTGTGATGGGGTTGTATGTTCCCAGCGTCTCCAGAAAGCGTCCGTCTCTCGCCCTTCGGGAATCGGCCGCGACAATACGATAATAGGGACGCTTTTTTGCACCCATCCGTCGAAGTCTAATGTGTACCGCCAATTAAATACTCCTCCGTTTCCATTAATTCTCAAAAAGGCATCATCCCTCTGGGAATACCTTTAAAGCCCTTTTTACTCATATTTCCAATCATTTTCTGCATTGCGAAAAACTGTTTCAGCAGCTGGTTGACAGCCTGCACGGAGTTACCGGACCCCATGGCGATCCGCTTTTTCCGGGAGCCGTCGATAACGTGGGGATTCTGCCGCTCAAAAACGGTCATAGATTTAATGATGGCCACCATCCGCTCCATCTGCTTTTCATCCACTTTCATCCCCTTGAGAGCCTTGCCCACGCCCGGAATCATACCCATCAGCGATTCCAGCGGACCCATCTTTTTAAGCTGGCCCATCTGCTCCAGGAAATCCTCGAAATCAAATTGCGCCCTGAGGAGTTTCTCCTGCATCCTCTCGGCTTCTTTGAAATCAATGGCTTCTTCGGCTTTTTCCACGAGCGTGACGATGTCGCCCATACCCAGAATACGGGTAGCCAGCCGGTCCGGATGAAAGGGCTCCAGGTCGGTCAGCTTCTCCCCCACCGAGGCCAGCTTGATAGGGCAGCCGGTAACCTGCCGGATAGAGAGGGCGGCGCCTCCACGGGCGTCACCGTCGAGCTTGGAAAGCGCCACACCGGTAATATTCAGTCGCTGGTGAAATTCGCGGGCGACATTAACGGCGTCCTGACCCGTCATGCTGTCGGCCACCAGAAGGATTTCATGGGGTTTGACCCGGGCCTTGATAATTTCCAACTCCGTCATCATCTCGTCGTCTATGTGCAGCCGCCCGGCCGTATCGAGAATCACCACATCAATGAAATTCTTCTCAGCATACTTGACGGCCTCGAGGCAAATTTCGGGCGGTTTCTTGCCGTCGAGATAGAAATGCTCGACGGTTATCTGGTCCGCCAGTACCATGAGTTGCTTGACAGCGGCCGGACGATAAATGTCGGCCGCCACCAGGAGCGGTTTTTTGTTTTTGCGTTTGGCCATCAGACCAAGCTTGGCGGCGAGAGTCGTCTTGCCCGAACCCTGCAGACCGCACACCATGTAGACTGTGGGCGATTTATCTATGGACGCCAGCGGTTCGGCCTTGCCACCCAGAAGCGCTACCAGCTCATCGTGAACGATCTTTATAACCTGCTGACCCGGTTCAATAGACTGCATCACTTCCGCGCCGACAGCCTTCTGCTCCACGGCTTGCACAAAATCTCGGGCAACCTTGTAGTTGACGTCCGCTTCCAAAAGGGCCTGGCGAACTTCACGCAGGGCGTCCTTGATGTTCTTCTCAGTCAACTTGCCCGCACCGCGGAGCTTTTTGAAAACCAGCTCCAGCTTATCTGTCAGATGGTCAAACATATTTCAATTACATCACACACATCTAAACGCACTGTTAGACGTTCCGGCACAGTGACTTGTGCCAGAAAAAAACACCCCGAGGGGTT
This sequence comes from Candidatus Zixiibacteriota bacterium, assembly GCA_029858555.1. Classification (GTDB taxonomy): domain Bacteria; phylum Zixibacteria; class MSB-5A5; order GN15; family FEB-12; genus DAOUUR01. Next base: position 4,998 of record JAOUEU010000020.1, on the reverse strand, counting down.
TTGCGTTTTAGCCACCTAATATACGGAAAAGCCAAAATAAGGCAAGCGCTTTATCGGGTACACGGGCCATGAAAGCCGAAGCTTCTGCGTCTGTAACCACATGAATGACATCGCAATAGAAAAATGTTGATTTATTACAAGTTCAGCGCAAGTGACGATGGAGCCAATCGAAGCGCAGGCGGTCGATTTCTTTGTAGGAGCCATCTTTTAAGGCCGCGTGTCCGGCCCCTTCCAGAATCTCCAATCGATGCGGAATACCAAAGCGTTCCAGTTGTTCGACGAGAGCGATCGATTGCTCCAGCGGCACGCGCTCGTCGTGGGTACCGTGCATTATCAGGATTGGTGTGTGCCGGGGCAGTTTGTCCGCGAAGTAGACCGCCGAGCGACTTTTTAACAGATGCAGCTTCTCCTCGGGCGGCAGATGTCCGAAGAGCTTATGCAGGAATTTCGAGAAATCTTTCTTTTGCTTTTCCAGCGCTACCAGGTCGGCAATCCCGGCATGCACTATAGCACACCTGAAGCGGTCGTCCATCGTCAACGCTCGATAGGTGGTCATGCCTCCCCGACTGGCGCCTTCGATAGCCACGCGGTCCGTGTCGGCGTCGGGCATCTGTTCGGCGACCTTCAGCAGGTTCAGTGCATCATTGACATCGCTGCCCGCCCAATCCTCCTCGCCCTCGCCGCCTTTATTGCCCCGGTAATGGGTGGCCAGGACCACGTACCCCCACACCGCCGTCGACGCCAGGACCAGGTAGGCGCGCAGATCATCAAGAGCGCCGCGATCGAAGGAGCCGCCGCGGTTCCATATGAGGACGGGACACTTCCCCGGCTGTGACGGCCGCGCGACGCATCCCTTCACTTTCAGGCCGTCGGAGATGTACGTCAGTCTCTCGACGATAGTGTCGTCAAGCACTTTTTCGCTGTACATCTTGCGGACGATGTCCGGGGCGCGCCCGGACAGCACGACCCTGTCTAAAGTGACGATATCTCCGTTTTGCATGGTGAAGGATACTCCGCTGAAATCGGCACGTCAATGCCTGACAAAGAGCGCGGTCTACTCGGTGGTGCTGATGACCAAATCGATTTCGGTGCTGACGTCAAGCTCGGCGCCCTCCGGCTCGGACTGTTCCAGAACGGTCTCCGGCAGGTAATTCTCGTCGGTGCGGTAGGTGGTGATACCGAGCTTGAGCGACTTATCAACGAGACGCTTGATCGCCTCGCTGAGAGTCAAGCCGATTACTTTGGGCATATAGGTAAACGTGGATGCCCGGCCGCGGTTGACCATCAGATTGACCGGCGAGCCGAGCGGTATTTCGGTACCGGCAGAGGGATACGAGAAGACCACCACCCGCTCGGGCAGCGTATCAGAGAAGGCCCAGGCAATCTCGCCCAGCATCAGTCCGGCCGTTTCCAGATCGAGCATAGCCTGCCTCACCGACAGGCCGCCGACCGCCGGAATAGGCACGCGTTTCTCGCCCAGAGAGACGACGAATTTTATCGCCCGCCCGGATTTGACCTTGGTCCCGGCAACGGGAAACTGGTTCAAGATGATGCCCTTTTCCTTGCCGGGGGCGAATTCCTCCGAGGCGATTTCGAAGCGCAGGTTCAAATCATCCAGCGACATGCGGGCCTCGACCAGGCGCTGGCCGGTGAAATCCGGCAGGGGGAACTCCGTGCCGTGGCGGGTGACCAGCGGCATAACAAAACTGTCCGTCACGACATAAAGCACCAGGAGAATCACCAGAGGCAATCCCGCCCGCAGGGTTATTTTCCGCTTAAGAGTGCCGTAGGGCAGCAAGCCGGATAGAAATCCGGGCTTGCGGCGGGAATCCTTGCTCAATCTGGTGGCCCGCACCTGGTTCATAATGATTCTGTCTCTCTCTGCAGCCGGCAGTTACTCGACGGCGCTTGCATCCGGGAGCGCCGTCGCCTCCAAAAGCTCATACATTTGAGAGTCCTAAAATATGCAGGTAAAATCAACATTAAAAATCGCGGGAGCCGGCGGTTGTGGTTCAACTGTCCATTCGCCGCACCAGACGGGCACAGAAAGCACCGTCGAGTTTCTCGATGTATGGGTATGTTTTCACGTAGCCCCGCTCGGTGACCAGTTCATTATCGAAGAATTTTGATGCCGACTCGAGTCCAAACTTCTTGTTGCGAATGAGAAACTCTTCGACAACCTGGTCATTCTCGTCCCGAATGATTGTACAGGTGGAATAGACCAACGTGCCGCCCGGTTTGACGAGTCTGGCGGCGCGGTCGAGCATCGCTGCCTGTATTTTGGCCAGATGTTCGATGTCCTCGAATTTTTTTGACCAGCGCAGGTCGGAGTGCTTGCCGGCGGTGCCCCAGCCCGAACAGGGAGGGTCCAGCAACACCCGGTCGAAGGGTTCGCTCTGAAAGTCAAAGACGTCGGCCGCGACCGGGGCGATGATCTTGATGCCAAGCCGCTGGGCGTTTTCGACCAGCAGTTCCAGACGGCTGTGGGATTTGTCGACAGCCGTCAGCCGTCCCTTGTTGCGCATGCGAATAGCTATGTACGTGGCCTTGCCTCCCGGCGCCGCCGTCAAATCCAGAACATTGTTGCCCGGGCGGGGATTCAATACGCGCACCGCCAGCCCGGCCGATTCGTCCTGCACCAGCACCTTGCCGGTCTTGATCAACTCATCACCGAGCGGCAGACCGCCCTGCTCGATATGGATGAACTCCGGCAGATACTTGCCGTACGAGAAATCGATCTCGTTTTTCTGCAGGATGTTGGCGACCTCGTCAGGCTTCGCCTTGAGGAAATTGACCCGGTAGGTAACCATGGGAGGCTGGTTGTAGGCCGCAAGCAGCTTTTCGGATTTTTCGAAACCGAACTCCTCGCAGCAATACCTCACGAAATAATCGGGGTAGCTGTAGAAATCTCCAAGAAACTTGATCGGGTTTTCTTCTTTGTCGGCATATTTCACCTTGTGAGGGTCTCTCAGGCTGGCGCGCATGACGGCATTGACCAGGCTGGCCCGCGCACGGCCGGTCATGTGATGAGCCAGGTTGACCGATTCCGAGACGGCGGCCGCGGCCGGGATGCGGTCGGTAAAGTGCAACTGGTAGAAGCCCAGCCGCAGAATATTGGCCAGCTTGATGGGCAGTTCACCGGAGGGTTTGGCCAGGTAGAACCTGATCATGTGATCGAGGCGACGACGCATTTTGGTCGTGCCGTTGACCAGTTGCAGCAGGAAGCGTCGGTCAAGGGGACGGAAGCTGCGCCCGGAGGTAACGTTGTGGACAGCGGATTCGACCTGGTCACCCTGCTCGATGAGGATAATCGCCTCGACGGCCGCGGCCCTGACCGGGTCGTACGACCGGCTTTTCTTGTTGGCTGTCGGCTGGTTCATGGCTCTTTAGATTTCCATCCCGGGGATCTTCTCACCATCCTCGTTCACGCGGTACAGTTCTTTGCGATGAAACGCAAAAACCCTGGCATCGTCCTGACCATTTTTCAAAATCACGCTTATCACTTCCGTGGGTCGGGCATAGCCGCCCTCGCCGATACCGAGGGTCATCACCAGTTGATCATTTTCAATGCCAAGCTCATGTATGCCGGGGCGGATATCCACCCGGCTTGTCTCCGTCTTGCCGACCCGTTCGACTTCGACGGTCTCGGCCTCCAACACGGCGGCGATGCCATCCCCAATTAAATCGGCATCCAACTGCGCCTTTTCAAGCTGTAATGTGTAGACGGCGCGGTTCAGCATGGCCGAGAGTGATTGCGCCTTCACAGGGATAACCCTTGCCTCCAGAATGTCCACCTCGGGGGGCAATGCTTTCTTGAAATTGTCGATCATGTAGGTCATGAAGTTGATCTCGAAGGTGATATCGACGAACTCGGTCTCGGAGGTAAACCCCAGCGGCAGGGGCGGGCCGAACGAGAGTTTCATGGTCGGGTTGAAGCCCTGGCTATAGGCGACCGGCAGCCGCGCCCGGCGAAGGGCGCGCTCGATCATGCGGAGGTTGTCAAGGTGCGACATATATTTGTACCGCCGGCCCTTACCCCACCTCAGGCGCACGCGATTCTTGGTGGGGGCGCTGGCATTGCGACCGGCCACTTTCTTCTTGCCCCGGCCGTACTCTATCCGGGATTCGCCGGTGCCGCTGGCTGCCGCTTCAGGCAGGGGCGTGTAGTCTTTGAGGCTTGACGAAGTCGCCTGGCGCTGCTTCTGAAGATGATCAGCGGAGACACCTTTGGAGATGTGCGACCAGGGCAGGGCAGCGGTGAAAGGGATGGCTTTGAGTTTCTCGACGAAATCCACACCGTGCTCCCGGAAGGCGTCGAACCACTTTTCCGGCTCGAAATGCTCGCTCCAACTGTCGAACCGGCAGCCCTTGTCGTAGGCGGCGGCAATAACATCGCACAACTCCCGGCCGCCCCGGCCAAGCACACCCTGAAGAAGACCCATCTCGATACCGCTGTATTTGTAATTCACCTGGTTGATGCGGTTGCGGTGCCTGAGAAAGTTGATTTTCCTCAGTGTCTGTTCGGAGCCCAACTGCTCATCCCACTGGAAAGGCGTGTGGGGCTTGGGCACGAACGGCGACAGCGTTACATTGATTTTTTTCTTACCCGGGTAGTCGCGCCCGATCTCGTAGATGTTTCTGACCATCCGGCCGATCCCCTCGACATCCTCGTCGGTTTCCGTGGGCAGACCGACCATGAAATAAAGTTTCAGCGTCGTCCAGCCGCGCTCGAAAGCAATCCGCACCGTGTCATAGACGGCGGCATCGGGGAAGTCTTTGCCTATGAAAGCACGGAGCCGTTCGGTGCCGGCTTCGGGTGCGATTGTCAGGCCGGACTTGCGCACTTTACTGGCGGCATCGAGCAGCGATGGCTCGACCGAGCCCGGTCGCAGCGCCGGCAGGGCGATGCCCACCCTGGCCTGCTCCAGCCGGTCAGCCGCGGCGGAGGCCAGGCGGTCGATCTGCGGATAGTCGGAGGTGGACAAAGACATCAGGGCT
>JAOUEU010000220.1 GCA_029858555.1 Candidatus Zixiibacteriota bacterium | reverse complement strand
TGATTCCCCACAGCGACTTCCCGTAGTAGAAGTAGATGTCTCTCGGCTCGTACGGTATGGCCAGCACTTCTTCAAACAGCTTGGTGGCCTCCTCGAAACCGTTGATATTCACATAAGCCATGGCCGACTCGAAATACGGACGGACCGTGGAAGAGTCGGCGGTCACGTTGGCCAATTCAAAGTATTTCCGGTAAGCTCCAATAACGTCCTTAAACCGGTTGGTCTGATCGCTGCGCGAGCGCGATGACAGGGCCGCTTTGAAATAAATAGAACCGGCGCGCATCCAGGCCGGTGCGTAGGTGCTGTCCTTGGTCAACACCACTCGCAGTTTCTCCATGGCGCCCGCGTAATCCTTCATCTCCAGGCAGGCCTGCGCGTAATGAAAATACACTTCCGTGGACGCCGTATCCATCTGGAGAGCGATCTCGTATTCGGCGATGGCCAGCGACGGGATTCCCTGGTAGAAATTGGCGTCGCCAAGATGAATGTGATAGTTGGCAACCGTCGAATCCTCGGAGATGGCTCGCCGGAAGGCCCGATCAGCCTCCCGATAATCTTCCTTGGCCATCATCACCAGGCCGTAGCCGTCATCAAACCAATCCGCATTCTTTCTGTCCTTCTTTCGGCCCTTCTCCATCACCTTCTCGGCCTCGCCCAGCTCATTGAGATTCAAATGAGTAAGACCGAGATAGTACAGCGACTCGTAGTGCTTGCTTTTCTTCTCCTGGGCCATCCGGAACTGCTCTTTTGCCCTGGCGTACTGACCCCGCTCGAAGTATATTCGGCCAAGCATATAGTAATTCATATGATACGCTTTGTCGATTTCGATTTCTTTCTCGAGCAGAGTGATGGCAAGCGCCGTGTCACCCGCGGCCAGAGCTTCGGCAATGGCCGGCTTTACTTCCTGTGAGTTCGCCGATGGAATCGCCAGTGACAGGCACGCTACCACCAAAATAGACAAAATTGGCGCAAAATGAGCTTTTCTCAAAACCTTTTCCTTACCTTATAACCAAACAAGAGAGCAAAATTACAGCTTTATCCACTAAAGTCAAGCAATTATTTCGCCGCCTGGCTACCTGTGTTAACCACCTTTTGTACACTTAGTTCCGGGGAAAAGTCGATTCGACTCTGGCGACCAAGTACACCATGATGGCACCCACCATGAGTGTCTTGACAGATGGTGACAGAAGCGGCGAGAAGACGACCTGCATATACAATCCCGCAACCATGAGTATCACCGCTGATGCTACGTTTAAAAAACCGGTGGCCTTTTCCATAATCTCAACCTTCTCTTTCCAATACCCGTGTGACTACTACTTTCTTCCAACGCAACCAGCCTTCTCAGTTACCTGCCATACCAATAGGGGACAACATTTGTGCCCAACTCGCGCCAACATGATGACCACCCGGATTATTCGCTGTATCTCAACAACTTAACGTCTACTCCGCAGGGGCGACGGATATTCATGTTGAACATAGAGCGCAGAATCTGCGTTCGCGCGCTCCTGCGGTGACTGTCGAACAGGCGCGTATACGATTGTGTATCAAGTGGTTATGACAGGATGGCTGGGCTCAGGGAGTTTTCAACCAGTGGTACCGCACTCGTACGGTTGTACTGAAATCCCGAACCAGCGTGATGAAACCGTAGAACGGACGGGGCCGCCCGTCAAAGCCTAACGCCGGATAGAATCGAAGAACCTGTCGAAACTGCTGTATCGTTTCTTCCAATCCCCGGTCGGCCTCTCTTTCCGGTCGAAGCCTGGCGAAACCAAGCGTATCGATAGATAGATAGCAGTCGACGCTGTCGGCGCCTCTCGGTCCACGTGCAGCCAGTGTATAGGCATCGGCATCGCGTCGCCGGGGAACCGGCTCGAACATCAGACCCACTGTATCCGCGAATAACCTGACCGACTCCCGCTGCATCAGGGATATTCCCGCCAGGCGGGCCCTGTCCCAGCGCTTCAACGGATAGTCCAGCTGCGGGAAAAAGGAGACCATCAAGAAGGCCTCCGACGGCGCCGTTTCCCCTGCCACCGCGGCCGGCGCATACTCGGCCCACATCGCCGCCGACTGAATGGGTATATTGTAATCCGGCAGCGTGGACCGGACAACCTCGACAGCGGTCAGCCAGCCCGAGCGGTCGAGTTCGATTTTCAGCAGAATATATGGAAACACCAGGCTGGTGTCGTTTTTGTCCACAGATCCGGCGTACGAGGGAAACGCCACCAAACGCGGAAGTTCGATCCCGTTCAACCGGTAGGCCTCCTCGAGCAAATCGTGATCAACTGACTCTGGACGGGCGTTGACCGGAAAGGTCAGGCTGGGGAAGGCTACGCTCCGGCGATAGCTCAGAATAACTGGAAGTCTGGCTGCGGCCGCGCGGCCGTCGCGCGTCGCCGGTTCAAACGCCAGGGATTCAAGGTACGGGCGGGCGTAACTGACCAGCAGGGTGTCGACTCCGGTCTCGTGAGAAACCCCCGTTACGCTTCCCGAAGAATCCACGCTCAGCACCAGCGGAACGTAAGTGAGTTTAAGGGTTCCGGTGCGTATCAGACCGGGATCGGCGGGGAAAGCCGGCAGCTCTTTGGGAACGGGCAGGGCCAGGCCGAACAGTTCCGGCCGCGGTGATCCGGCGGCCTGCGGCACGGCTGTGCAGATAAAAAGCGATAGCAGTATTACGGCCCGATGAACTTTCATCATTCTCTCCCAGTGAGACTTTATACGTAAACCGGACCTTAAAAACAAATTAAATTGCGCCCGCAGAAATGGTCCGTACCCAACGGCAGCGCGATATTAACATTTGATTCGACAGGCAATTGTCCCTATATAACAGCAACGACGTATACGGGAAATGGCGTTGGCAGAGATTACTCGTCAATTGACAAAGAACATCTTTTCGTCCTGGTCGGCTTACGCCATCAGGATGGTGATTGCCTTTTTCTTTGTTCCCTATATAACCTCGGTCTTCGGCGACGCCCGGTACGGCGTTTGGGTCATCATCTTCCAAACCATCAACTACTTCTTTCTGCTCGATGTCGGTCTGTCATCGGCCCTGACGCGCTTCATCTCCAGACACCTCAGCAAGGATGACTACCCCGCCATAAATCGTATTCTCAACAGCGCCAACCTCGCCTACCTTTTGCTGGGTACGCTGGTTATCGGGGGCGTTTACCTGTTCGTCACCTTCTTTTTCGAATATTTCAAAATCAGCGATGCCAGCTTGATCGAAGAGGGCCGTTCGGCTTTGCTGATCCTGGGCCTGTACATGGGTTTCAGTTTCTACCTGTTCCCCTTCGGAAACACCCTGGGCTCTTTCCAGCGTTACGACCTGGCCAACGTGCTCAACATTATCGAAGAATCGGTGCGGGTTGTCCTGATGGTGCTGTTGTTGCGCGCGGGTTACGGGCTGGTGGCTCTGGCCCTCACTATCCTGACCATGAGCGTTCTGAAACACCTGGCGGGAATGGTCGTGCTCAGGCGGCTGCACCCCCGCACCAGCATGCGCCTGTCGCTGGCGGACAGGCAAAGCCTGCAGGGCCTGCTCGGTTACTCGAGAATCTCTTTCGGGATAACCATCGGCTGGCTGGTCATCTTCAATTCGGACTCGTTTTTCCTGGGCATGCTGACCTCCTCGGCGGCGGCGGGCATCTACAACCCCGGGGCCCAATTGATGCACCACCTCCGTAACGTGATCAATGCTGTCGGCACACCGCTGATTCCGGCTGTCTCGCATCTGGAAGCCGCCGGGGACATGGCAGGCATCAGGCGCATCTACCTTAAGGCCCTCAGATACGTTTCGTATTTTTCTTTTGCCTTTACGGTCGGCGTGGTGGTGTTCGCTCCCGCCTTTGTCAGGCTCTGGCTGCCGGCCGAGTTTGCTCCGACTTCCCTGGTAATGGTTATCCTGGCCCTGAGTTCCGCCGTATTCCTGCCGCAGATAATCGGCAATTCGATTTTGTTCGGTGTCGACAAGCACCGCTACATCCTGCAGGTCCTTGTCGGGGAAGTCCTGATAAAGATTGTCCTTTCCATAATCCTGGTCCCCCGCTACGGGATTACAGGCATGGCACTGGCGGCCGCCGTCCCGCAACTGCTTCTGTACACGACTGCCTACCCTTACCTGCTGTCAAAGGCCGTCAGCATCAGGCCTGCTCGGATACTTGCTACCAGCCTGAGTTCAGGCCTGATCGCCGTCATGGTGTGTTATCCCGTGGCTCTGCTGACCGAACGCCTTCTGCCCCCGATGACATGGGTGACTTTTTTTGCCGACGTTGCCCTTATGCTCCTGGCGGCCCTGGTTGTTTTCTACTTCGTTCTTGAGGAAGGTGATCGAAATCGCGTAAAGAACCTGTCAGTGCGCTCCCGAAGATAGCGACTCCTTCCCGGCTCTCCCGCACCAGCATGACAAAATGCCCGCCGGTCCATGCGAACCGACGGGCATCAGCAGAATCGGAGGCGCATCGCGCGCCTCACAGTAAATCTTAACGTGGCTGAACTGCGGGACAGTACTGCTCCCAGTACCCGGCAAAAAATGAGCGCCATGGCTCGACCCTGGCAACATCCGCCCACGGCCATGACAGACCGAATTTGCCCTTGAGCCGACCCTTGATGGTTGAATTGCGGTCGGTATACTGCCCGGCGAAGATCCCCTCGCGGCAAAAGGTGTCACTGAGGACCGTGGGATCGGTGCCGGTATATTTCCACTCGCCCCACAGGTAGCCTTGAAGCGTCATCTGCGATGTCACCCATACGCCCTTGAAGCAGCGTTCGCCGGTATTCTCCGTCCAGAATTTGCCAAACAGATAGCCCGTGGGAACGCCCTGGTCGGACATCCACCGGCCGTAAAAATAACCGTTGTTATGATCCTTGTGGACCCAGATACCGGCCAGACGGCCCCGTGGGCAAGCACCATCTTCGACCAGCCTGGACTTGATCGCCAGGCTGTTCTCGTTATCAACCTGGTAGACCTCATCCAGGTCAAACAATTCATAGGCGTACCATGCCCGCTTATAGGAGACAGTCTCGAAGTAGAAGAGGGGCGGGGCAAAGTAACAGATGTCCTTGTCATAATAGATATCAAGGACAACGCCATCGAAGTCATTGTGGGTCTTGGAGACCCAGGCCACGGCGCCGATTGAATTGATGAGCAGCAGTGAATCCTGGCCTTCCTCAAAATCGATCAGGGCCACCGGGAAAACACCGCCCTGGAAACCCAGTTTGAGCCCTCCCGTCCAGTCTTTCGGAGCGACACTGCTGGAAGGCACATTCTGGAGATTACCCCAGACCAACTCCACTGCAAAGTGATCGTAGTTACCCGGCGGCAGCAGCGGCGTGTCGAAACCGGGGGCCACCGCCGAGAACACCGGGGCCTCCTCCAGAGTCAGGGCACTGTCAGCCAACGAACTCAAATCCGCCGGTA
>JAOUEU010000219.1 GCA_029858555.1 Candidatus Zixiibacteriota bacterium | reverse complement strand
ACACCTTACTCGCCGCCATCGGCCAATTCACAGTTCGTATAATGGATTAAGAGTTCAATAAACTGACCGGCGCGATAACCTGATGAGGAGCTGTTACTTACGCGCTGGAAAGTTTTTCCTTGTTTTAGTTGACTTGGCGGGCATAAGAATGTAAATCAGGGTCAAGATATAGGGTAAGATGACGATAGTTCCCTAAGAATTATGTTCGTTTTACCGACAAACTGATTGGAATGGCCAGGGCTTGAACAGGCGATCCTAAGGCATTATACTCGAACGGAGTGAAGGGGTCGTTGTGAAGAATAGTGCTGTTCGACTGTTCAAAGGTGAGCCAGGCTGAAGCAGGGCATGACGCCCGCGCGGTTTGATGACAGTGCCGGCCGAGATTCCGGGCGGCCAGACAAACAGGGAATGGGTTGATGCATAATGGCTTACAGGCCGTCCTCTAGAATTGTACTTTCCTGCATTTTCTGTCGGGGGCTCTTTGTTGATGGCATCGACATTGCAAATCTCTCAGTCAGGAGATTTGATTGGGAGACTGTTGATGCATAGAAGGGTTCTAAAGAAGATTATCTTCGTCTGGCTTTTGCTGGCAGTTCTCGTGGGCTTGTTCGGCCGTGTCACAATAGCGGCTCCGGATGCCGGGCGGACTGCAGCCGACTTTCTGTTAATCGGCACCGATGCATCGTCGGCGGGCATGGGCGGGGCTTTTACAGCAGCCTCGGAAGGAGCCACCGCTGTTTACTGGAACCCGGCCGGTCTGGCGCCGCTGCCGCAGGCGGAAGTTCTGTTAAGTCACCTGGCCTGGTATCAGGATATAAAACTCGAGTACGGCGCTATTGCCTTCCGGGTGAGGGAACGTCTGACGCTGGCGGCATCCATAACGTACCTTTCATACGGAAAAATCGAAGGCTATGATGCCTACGGCTACGCTGATGGGTATATCTCCGCGTATGACTGGGCGGGCGCCATCTCCGCCGGTTATCAACTCAGCGACAATCTTTCGTGTGGTCTGACGGCCAAGTTCGTAAATCAACGTCTTGACGATATCGGGGGCTCAACCTTCGCTACCGATGCCGGTCTGAAATACCGCTGGGGCCGGTTTGTTGTCGCCGGAGCTGTCACGAACCTGGGCCCGGCCATGAAATTTGAGTCGGTCAGCGAGAAGCTGCCCACCGCCGAGCGGCTGGGCCTGTATGTAACGCCCTTTGAGCTACCTGTGGCTGCGGCTTTTGAAATAGAGAGAAGAAGCCATGGCGGGTTTGTGGTCCGCAACGGTTACGAGGTGGGTTTCTACGATCAGTATTTTATCCGAACAGGGTATAATTATCTGTCGGACGAGCAGGACAGGCATTTCGGTGCCGGGCTCACGGTGGGGGCCGGCGTGAAGTTCGAACGCCTTCAGTTCGACTACGCCTTTACTCCCGGTGACAGCTATTCTTCGGAGAGCCTGCATCGCATATCCGTGGTGTTCAAGCTCTCCCAATAAACCGGCAGGTAAGATTTAACCGGTCTATTTTACCAGCTTTGTGGCTGGTTTTTTTGCACTTTTTTTATAGCTAATTGCGCAATTCGTTGCATGTATTATGCGTCAAGACGTAATCATTTGCATGTTCACTTATTGATCACGGTTCGACAGGTTCTCGGGCGGCCAGGGCGGCCAGGGCTGGCCACACCCAAGATGTTAACAATCAATAGCTTATAGGCCGGCGATATTTTAATGGGGGGTTTGTCGATGTTGTCGATTTTTGGCAACTCTTTTGCTGAGAGTCCTTCTTGATAGGAGACTAGGCAACTAAGCTACCCAGAATTATACACGTTTTATGGACAACCGCCAAGACAGTAATATAAACATGAGAGCCGAAACTGTAGCCATTACTCGGGCCAGTGCCCCGTATGGTGCAGCTTCCAGTGTTCGTGTTTCCGGCTCCGAAAATCCCGGTGTCAGTGTGGCCCTCTCCTGGTCCGGCCAGTTCAGTTATTTTTTCACGGAGTATTTCAAGGGAATTCTATTTGTCGTTTTGACGACCATTTTTATATTTGCTGTGCCAGCATATATAACAAAACCGGCCAAGGTGCATGCTATGTTAGGTAAGGCGCTCAAGAGGTCCCTCGACGTAGTCGGCGCGATTTTCGGTCTGCTATTGACAGTGCCCTTCTGGATCATGCTGCCGCTCCTCATCAAGCTGGATTCTCGCGGTCCGGTGTTTTACACGCAGCTCCGGGTCGGCGTCAATCGCCGCAGAAAGGACCGCCGGTATCACCAGAAGGCGGATGTTGTTGATCGGCGGGGGCGGGAACGGCGCCGTGAGGACACCGGGGGCCAATTGTTCCGGGTAATCAAGTTCAGGACCATGGTTCATAATGCCGAGAAGCATACCGGCCCGGTCTGGGCTTCGAAAAATGACTCCAGAGTGACTCGCATGGGTGCCTTCCTGCGAAAGACGCGCATGGACGAGATTCCGCAGTTCGTGAATGTTCTCAAGGGTGATATGTCACTGGTGGGGCCGCGTCCTGAGAGACCCAGCTTTGTGCGTGAACTCTCGGGCAAGATAGACAACTATAGTAATCGTCTCACCGTCAAGCCGGGCCTTACCGGCCTGGCGCAAGTCGAGAGCGGTTACGATTCATCGGTAGCCACTGTCGCCGAGAAGGTGCGATACGATCTGGAGTACATCGAAAACTGGTCATTGTGGACGGATTTTAAGATACTGCTCAAGACTGTCAAGGTAGTATTGACCGGCAAGGGCGCCTGCTGATCGGGTGCGTTTGCGGGTGACAGAGATAATAGGGCCGTGTTCTCCGCGGCCTTTTTATTATAGCTTGTTTTCGTTCAGGCGATGTTTTATTATTCCGATACTTGGCGTAAATCGATCGATAGAAGACCAGTAGGGAATATGACGTTAAAAAGGATTTTAGCGGCCGGCTTCTTCTGCTTCATTCTGCACGTCTCGGCGGCGGCGCAACCGGAGGCCGTCAAAGGTCTGGTTGTCAAGTCCAATCCGGAGGGGGCTCAAATCACATTGACCGGGGATGTCATGATATCCGGTATTACTCCGGCGACTTTCGAGCATACTCTTGTCGGTGACTATAAGCTGGAATTAAGGAAATACGGTTACGAGAGATACCGGACCCACGTCACCCTTGATCCCGCTAAAATGACTGAAGTAAGTGTGCGGCTGTCCCCCAAGACGCGATACAAGGCGGCCGGGCGTTCGCTGGTTATTCCAGGTTGGGGTCAGCGTTACACGGATCAGAAGACAAAAGGCCTGCTGTTGACGGTCTTCGCGGTCGGTTCAGTGGCGGCCTATCTGATTGCCGATGACGACTTCGACGACAAGCGCGCAGTTCTCAATGACTGGCAGCGGCAGTATGACCGGGCTTATCGGTCAGGCATATATGACGATATGGTCAGGCTGTACGACGAGTTGGATGCAGCCCAGGGCGAGGCTTATGACGCCGAAAACATCAGGCGTATTACGATAGGTGCGGTCGCCGCCGTGTGGTGTCTGAACCTGCTGGATGCGCTTTTCTTTTTCCCTGAGGAGCGGACGACTTTTTCGGTGAAGGGTCTGGCCGTCGGCTCATCCGCGGGGACCGATGAGGTAGGCCTGTCCATATCGATGGGTTTTTAGAGAGGGTGGGCTTGTGAAGACAAGAGTCATAACGGCACTCGTGATTATCCCGGTGTTGGCCGTGTCCTGCAGCCGCTATATCGAATCGCGCCATCCCGTCGGGTCTGTGCCGGAAGCCGGGCCGGTGCCATACAACGTCCAGGTACTTATGAATAATGGCTCGGTGACGCTTACCTGGGAGATGGCTGACACGGCGGCGGTTTCCAAGTACCGGATTTATGCCGCCGATTCGACTGGCGCAGACTACCTGCCGGTCGATTCAACCACGGAACTGCAGGTCAGTATCAGCAACTTGCTGGTCAACCGGAAGTACTTCTTCCGGATTGCCTCGGTCTCCGGCGCGGGGCTGGAAAGCCCGCGCTCGGAAGCGGTGTCGGCGCGAGTGTCATTCTTGTCGATCACGATTTCCGATAACAATGAGTTCATCAACACCCGGGATGTACTGGTAGGGATAAACGGCCCGCCGACCGTGACGCATGTAATCCTGTCGGAGGACCCGGCTTTCGGCGATGCCGTTTTCCAGGCGTACGCACCTTTGAAGAATTTCCTCCTTTCGGACGGGGATGGCGAGAAAACCGTTTATGGCAAGCTGCAATTCGCGGACGGTTCCGAGTCCGGTGAGTTGTTGTCCGATGATATCATGCTGGACACGCGCACCTTTATAGAATCGGTGAGTTTTTCTCCATCGGGCATCACGTTTTCCACCGGGGATACGGTGTACTTCCAAGTGACCGCCGGTGAGACACGCGGCCTGGCCTGGGTTTCCTTTACCGGAGTCAGCAGAGTAAATCTTTACGACGACGGCACCGGCAGCGATAACACCGGCAATGACCGGATCTATAGCGGCTACTACGTGGTTCAGAGCGGTTTCAACCTGCTGGACGGCATGGTAACAGGCGGGTTCACCGATGCTGCCGGAAATACGGCCGACCCGGTGGTAGCGACTGAAGTACTCAATATTTCGACGCCGGCTCTGCCCGTGAATCTAACAGCGGCGCCGCTGTCGACCTACGAGGTGCACCTGTCCTGGACGCGGTCGGTCAGCACTAATTTTGCGACTTACCGGGTTTACCGGGCCACTGACGCCTCGGTGGATAACACGTCCAAGTTCCTGGCTACGATTGCGAGTCAGGCTAGCACCAGTTACACTGATTCGAGTCTTGACGACGCCACGAAGTATTTCTACCGCGTGTACGTCTATGATAATCTGGGGCTTTTTGCCGCTTCCAACATCGACAGCGCCACCACCCTGGTCAATACGCCTCCCGAGCCCGTGGAGTTCTTTGTGACCAACGCGACCGACTCTACCGTTGAGCTGGTCTGGACACCAAGCGAACATCACGACTTTGCGTCTTACCGGATTTTTCGAAGTGACGTGCCGGACGTGACCACCATGGATGAGCTGGTCGTTCTGATAACCAACCGTTCGACCACCGGTTATCTTTACGACCCTCCGGCCGCCGGCCTCTTTTTCTGCAGGATTTATGTCTACGACCGGCACGGCGCGGCTACCGGGTCGAGCAACAGCGTGTTAGTTCAGGTTATAAAATAGTCGACCGTTATGAGAGTCATGGGCGAAATCAACCTCTTCATTGGACTCGCGGTTGACACCCTCAAACAGTTCGGGCGGGGAAAAATCTGGCTGATACTGTTTCTTTACTTCCTGATAGACTGGCTGGTTCTCTACGCCCACTATGATTTTGC
Organism: Candidatus Zixiibacteriota bacterium; assembly: GCA_029858555.1. Lineage (GTDB taxonomy): Bacteria > Zixibacteria > MSB-5A5 > GN15 > FEB-12 > DAOUUR01. The sequence goes on along the minus strand of JAOUEU010000219.1, from coordinate 168 downwards.
ATCTCCTGTCTTTTATACTCTGATATCGGTCTGGACGGGACTGGTCGATTCCCAGCGGGCGGCCGGCTTCACTCATTACCCGGATCAGTTTCTGCTGATGCCGTACTATTTCGGGTGGGCCAAGCTGTTAGTCGGCGCACTTGTCGAGGGGGCGTTTCTGGGGGCGGC
>JAOUEU010000019.1 GCA_029858555.1 Candidatus Zixiibacteriota bacterium | reverse complement strand
AAGGACCGGGCGAAAGAGAATCAAGAACACTCAATCCCTTCCGAAGCAATTCCGGTTCTTGAGCGAATACTGGACTTGGAAGGAGAACCCACGCTGACTATTCGCTCAATAGTGGGCTGGTATATTCAGTGGTTGGCATCTCTTGATCTTGACTGGACACAGGGCCAATTGACGAAGATCTTCCCCGAGGAACCCCATCTTCGAAGATTCAGGGATGCAGCGCTGGGGGGCTACTTCTCCGTTAATAGACCGGATGGGTATCTGTTCAAACATCTTCGCGGGTTGTATACGGCGGGATTTGAATGGGTCAATGAAAGCGTAGCGGATGAAGACCTTGATAGACCACAACAGAACTTTGTTGTTCACGCGGCGGAATATTACCAGTGGGGATTAGATTCGTTTGATACTGACGAGTGTCTGGCGAAGCAGTTATTCACCAAAGGGAATGTGAAGGTGCGCGCTCATACCGTAGAATCTATCGGGCGATCGCTGGAGACGTTGCTGCCTGTCCTCCCCGATCATGCGGCGGCGCTCGAGCGCCTGCAGAAGCTGTTCGACTGGCGTCTCTCGGCGATAACGGACACAAAACTGCCTGAAGCGGAGAAGCAAGAAGAGATGAAGGAATTCGGCTGGTGGTTCACTTACGGTCAGATGGACAAAACATGGCTTCTGGAGCGACTTCTGCAAGTGCTGGAAATCACAGGGGGCAAAATCGAGTGGGGCCACAAGGTACTAGAACGACTCGCGGACTTCATCGCGGTGAACGGCGAGATGGTAGCCACCGCCGTGGACATGATTGTGCGCTCAGATCCGGCCCCTTGGAACATCGAGTACTGGAAGAAACACTTGGGCGTGCTATTTGCGGCAGTAAAGGCGAGCGGGAACACCAAGGCGTGGGGAGTCTGTAATCATACTATCAACTTCCTCGGCGAGTTAGGGTATCGCGACTACGGTGGACTGCTAACATCAGACTGAGGCACAAGGGAAGTGTGGTCGGGCATTTCAGCGGTAGGTTCGGCCGATCAGGTCTTGGCTTTGAGGCGGTTGAGGCGGCTGGTGGCGTCGTCGACGGCGGCCAGGCCGGCATCGGCGTTCCTCCAGAGATGGAGGAAGATTTCGTATTGTTCAACAGCTTTGTCGGTCTGGCTCGCACCTTCATAGGCGCGGCCCAGCAGGTAGTGCAGTTTGACGTCATCGATTGACCTGACCAGCCGATGGCTCACATAGACGGGGAGCAGTTTTTCCAGCTTGTCGACGGCGTCGTAGAACCGGCCGGCCTCGAGGTAAGCGCGGGCCAGAACGAAGTGGGCCGTAAACCATCGCCTGGCGGGAATACGCCGCGCCGCCTCTTCCAGGAGGGCAATGCCCTCGGCGTGGTTGCCCCGAGCCACCGCGACGATCCCGGTCGAGAAGTCGCGAGCGACGGCATACCACGGCGAAGCGCTGCCGTCGGCCATTTTTCGGAAATTTTCGGCAACGGCCGCGGCATCGTCGAGCCGACCGGCCTCGACGAGTACCCTGACCAGATCCAGGCGGTAGCCGATAACGTCGCCGGGGTGAGTTCTCTGGTACAATTCGGCGCAGGCCCGGATATTATCGACGGCGGCTTCATAGTGGCCCAGTTCGGAGTGGATGAGAGCCTTTTTGAGCAAAGACATGGAGTAGTCCTGGTTGATGCCGGCATCGGCCATCTGATTTCGGAAGGTGGTGGTGAACTCGTCGAGTTCCTGCAGAGCCTCGGCCAGCATGCCCTGCTGGATGAGGATGCTGACCAGATCGAGCTTCCAGTTGAGGGCATAGCGGGCGCTGTCGTATTCCATACGCCGGTGATACCATTTGGCGGCCTGGGAGAAGTCGCGCTTGAACAGATACATGTTACCGAGGTTAACGGAAGCGGCGGGGTAATCCGGCTTTACTTCGGCGGCCTTCTCGAAAGATGCGATGGCGTCATCGAGCCGGCCATAGAAAGCGAGAATTTCGCCGCGGGTGTCCCAGGGGTTAGCCTCATCGGGGGCCAGCGCGATGTAGCGGTCAATGGAGGCCATGGCGCTGTCGAAAGCTCCGGCATGAGCATAGGCGTAAGCGAGCATGTTGTAGGCAAGCTTGTCATCGGGATCTATGGCGGTGGCCTGACGGAAATGAGTAATCGCGGAATCGTTGTCAAGGTGGTCGTACTCGGCGCCTGCCAGCATGCGATAAGCTTCCTCCTCGTCGGGCAGGCGCTGGATGAGTTCGCGCAGGATGCGGGTGTACATCAGCACGTCACCGGCGGTGGCAGAGAGCTGGGCCCTTATATAATACTTATCGCGTTCTCCGGTACGGTCGAGGTAAGCGACGGCTCTGGCGATGGCACCGGCATTCCCGAGGCGACTCATGTAGTAATGGGCCATCGCAAAGGTGGAATCGATCTTGAGCGCCTCGGAAAAGTGAGCCTGAGCATCGGCATAGTAAAGCTTATCGAAGGCATCAATACCGGCCAGATAGTGGGAGTAGGCTTCAGCAGAGAAGGTACTGATGCCGGCGATATCGCGGTCGAACTCCCATGAAGCCGCCCTCGGCAGAGGCAGGCTCTTTTTTATGGAGGCGCTGAGCCTGTCCACCATGGAGAAGATATCCTCAGTGGGAGAACCGATGATCTCCTGAGGCCGCTCGAGGCGGCCGGCGGCGGCATCGTAGATTTCGTACGTTATTAATGCGGCCGAATCGGACGAGGCCACACGGCCGGTGACGACCCAATCGGCGTTGGTTTCCCCGGCGATCCGAGCGGCGATGTTGTCCGGTGCCGTCCCGACGGCCGTTTCTGCGATTCCGTCGAGGATGGCCTGAACGCGCCGGCTCGCCACGACATCAAGATACATGGACTCGGCCAGATCGGTCGCCAGCAGGTGGGCGGCCATGCGGCCGAGAGGCAGTTCGGCGGTGAGGGAATCTTCGGTTTCAAAAGGCATGACGGCAATACGATAGTGAGCCGCCAGAACGTCTTCGGAGGGCCGGATTTCGACATGCCACGGTTTGAGGATAAGGACAGCGAGCACCGCCGCCGCGGCCACGGAGGTCGGGACGAGAGTCGACCACAGGCGGCGCCGTTTCGGCCGTTCGGAAGCAACGCCTTCCGACAGGTTGCCGGTGTCGGCGGCAAGGCTTTCCACGACAGTTCTGACATACTGGGATCGGCGCAGGTGCTCGGCGGCATCCTGGAACTGCTGCGCACTGTCGAAGCATTCGTCACAGACAAGGAGGTGTTCCCGAAACTCGCGACGCTCGTCCTCCGCCAGCAGATCCAATTCATAGAGAGGCAGCATCCGCTTGAAGCGCTCGTCAGAACACGCCGTCATCAGAGGACTCCCTTTCTTTCGAGGCATGCTTTCAGCAGTGACCGGGCGCGCGAGACGATCACGTACAGATTGGCCGAGTTGATGCCAAGTCTGTCGCAGATTTCGTCAGTGCCGAAACCCTGGTAGTTGAGGCTGAGCGTCCGGGCAAACCGCCGGTTGGTGCGGGCCAGTTCCTTCAGACAGAACGAAAGAGCCCGTTCCATAGACGGGTTGGGCGACCAGGTTTGCCCTAAGGCACCGATATCTTCGGTGATATGGAAGGTCTTCTCTTTCATTTTGCGCTTTCTCCAGTGATTCTTGATCACGTAATCCAGCACCTGGTTAGCCCAGGCGGCGAAACTCCGTTCAATCTGAATTCCGCGAAACTTTTCGGAGACCGTCACCAGGGCATCCTGCACGATATCATCGATGTCGTCAGTGCTCCATATGTCATGTGATACCAAAAGGCGAAATCTAACAGCGAGAGTTTGAAAAAGTCGCTTTTCGGCGGATTCATTGCCGGTAAGCGCCGCTTCATACAAGTCGTTGATATTCAGAACAATACCTCGGAATCAGCAGTGGTCGCATGATTATAGTACGGAGAAGCGACGCAGGCAAGCGTAATCTGGGGCTATCGTAAATTTCGGCAAGGTCTTGTTAGATTCCCGGTGCAGGTAACACGGCAGGACAGAAACGACAGTGGTTTAACCTTCAAATGGAATGGAACCAGTGACATGAACGCAATTCGCAATTTTACGTTGTTGCTCGCCGTCTTTCTGCTGCCCGCGGCGACCTGGGCGCAAGGCGTGTTCGCCTGGCCGGAATCGGCAGTCTTCGATTCCCTGGCAGACCGCTATCTCATCACGAACCAGGGCGGCGGCAACGTCATTCAGATCACGCTGACCGGAGATACGAGTACTTTTGCGGTGGGGCCGTGGACATCAAAGGGTCTTGAAATCCTGGGCGATACGCTGTTTGTGGCCGGGAGTGTCGAGGGCCTGTTTCTTTTTGACCGGGTGACGGGTGATTACCTGACCAAGATCTACTTTCCGGGTCAGAATGACCTGAACGACGTGGAGGCGGACAATTCGGGGAATATCTATGTATCCGATCCGCAGGGGGGCAAGGTGCATCGCCTCCATCTGGCCGACATGTCGGTATCGACCATTCTCACCAATTTCACTATGGCCAACGGGCTCTTATACGACGAGTACAATAACCGGCTGCTGGCGGTTCAGTGGGTCAACAATTCTCCGATAAGCGCGATTGACCTCGATGATTACAGCCTCAGCACGGTCGTCAACCACGGCCTGGACCTGCTGGACGGGCTTACGCGGGATAATTACGGCAATATATATGTCTCCGCGTTCGGCACCGATGCGGTGTATCGATACGACAGCCTGTTCAGCGGCGAGGCGAAGATTTTTTCAAGCAACCATATCGATCCGGGCGACATCTATTTCAACACGCGGGACAACGTGCTGGCGGTGCCCAACGTCAACGGTCACCGCGTGGATTTTGTGGATTTCAGCCATCCGATCCTGAGGGCGGGCGACTTTTCGATCGACGACAGCGCGGGGGACGGCGACCTGCACCTCGACCCGGGCGAGACGGCGGAGTTAACGCTATCAATAAGAAACAGCGGTTTGGACATACCAAACGTATCCGGGGCATTGAGTTCTTCCGATGTGTATGCTACAGCAGGGACTGACTCGGTGTTTTTTAGCGCTTTTCTGGAGTGGGATGACACCGCGACCGGCGCGATGCCATTTGAAATCACGGTCAGTCCCTCCTGCCCCGATCCCCATGTGGCTCGGTTCGAGTTGCGTCTTTACAGCGGCCAGAATTACGTGGGCGTGGACACCTTTATGCTGATCATCGGTGACGGCGAGGGTCTGAAGGACGATTGCGAGGGAGGGATCGGCGACTGGAGGCATGAGGTTTTCACTGACGGGTTTGTTGATGACTGGCACATGGAGGAGCATCGGGCCCATAGCGGCACCACGTCGTGGAAGGCGGGCGGGGCGGGCGCCGAGGGGTATTCCCCGGGATCGGACGGCGCCCTGGTGACGCCGCCGTTTTTGGTTCCGGAGCAGGGGACGATGCAGTTCTGGCATTGGATAGATGCCGAGGAAAATATCACCCAGGGGTATGCCTGGGACGGCGGCATCGTAATGATGTCGGTGAACGGCTCGGAATGGGCACAGATTGAACCGGTTGAAGGGTATACGCACCGGATTGTGGCGAGTCCGGAAAGCCCTTTCGAGGGAAACACGCCCTGTTTCTCCGGAACGTTCAACTGGACGGAAGTGACGTTTGACCTGTCAGGCTACTCCGGCCAGGCGCAGGTGATGCTTCGCTTCGGATCCAACCTGGCGGTCGGCGGTGAAGGCTGGTATATCGATGACCTGGTCATCAAGGGGCCGGGATGCTGCATGGGGATCCGTGGCAACGTGAACGGCGACGGCAACGATCTGGTGAACATTTCCGACATAACGTATCTCGTAGATTTTCTTTTCGGTCGACCGCTGGGACCGGCACCGGCCTGCCTGGAAGAAGGCAACGCCAACGGTGATGCCGGTGAGGGAGTCAACATATCCGACGTTTCCTACCTCGTGAACTATCTTTACGGTATTCCGCTCGGTCCCGAGCCGCCGGCGTGTCCGTAGGCGAGTGACAGAGTGGGCCAACACGCTTCTTCGGCGGCAGAGGGGAATGTCTGCCGCCCGCCAACGAAAGACAACCGGCCTCGCGGAGGCCGGTTGTCACCTCCACTGAACAAGGGATAGGCGTTTGGGATGCATGGGCGTAGGTCTCTTGCCGCCGTGTGCGGCTCTCCCCCTAGACCGTAAGGCGGACGTTTACCGTTGACAGGAGTTCGATATCGTTTATATTTCAGTAGTAGATCGAAAAGTTTCTTTGCCTCTAGGTGGCCGCCGCCCTTCACGCTGCTTGGAGAATAAATAGTGAATGTATCCGTCGCGGCCTGCGCATGACACCAGGAATGTTTTCTTTTATGTCGGCCCGCGGGTGCATGATGCTGCAGCGTGGAGGTACAAATGCAGAGACTGATCCTAGTATCGGTAGTGGCGCTGACATGCGGAGTCGGTATCGCGGCCGGAGAACCGTCGGGTGACCCCGCAGTCAGCTACAGCGATGCCCCAACCCTTGCGGGAGCCGAACCGCAGACGGAGCTTGGTTTACTGCTTGATGCGGTCAATACCGATTTGCTGTACGGTTACGTGCTGCGCCTGCAGAATATCGGGCACCGCCTGACAGGAACATGCGCGGGGCGGCGGGCCTGTGACTGGATTGAAGGCGACTTCATATCGTTCGATTATGACTCCATCGAATGCTACCAGTTCGAAGGGCGGCAGCTTCCGGAAATGACGCCGTGCAAAAGTTTCAACCTGGTGATTACCAAGCCGGGATTGGTGTGCCCGGAAAAGCAAATCCTTATCTGCGCCCACTATGACGGTCTTCCCTATGTCGCAGCAGCCGACGACAACGCCTCGGGCGTGGCCGCCATCGAGGAGATCGGGCGAATTCTGCAGAGTGTCGAGACGAAGCTGACGCTGGTTTTCGCGGCCTTTGACTCGGAGGAGTCCGGTCAGCGGGGCGCGCAGTTCTATGTCGACAGCGCCGTGGCGCGCGGTGATGATATCGTCGCCATGATAAATCTCGACATGATCGGCCACTGGGACAACGACTTATTCGCCAACCTCTACTGCGGGGCGGACACGACTTATGCCGTTGTCTGGCGTGAGCTGGCCGATTCCCTGTTCGGCATGGAAGGAAGGATGTCCGGAATTGCCGAAGGCGATCATATTCCCTTCCTGGAAGCGGGCTACGACGTGGTTTTCGTGCGGGAGGGCACACTGTCGACAAACCAGCACCTGGTGACGGACAGCATCGCTTACATGAATTTCGATTACATGACAAGGATGGTCAAAACCACGCTGGCGGCGGTTCTGGCGATCGACGCCATGGCGACAGCCCAGCCGAGCCTTGATTTCGAGTATTTCGAGGGGCGTCCGTTTGTGCTGAGGCCGGATGCCGCGACGCGGCTGCGGTTTGATATCGACGGCCTATGGGCGGGGGAGCTTGCGCCCGGCACGGTCGAGCTGCATTACGCCATCGACGGCGGGCCGTATGTTTCCGTTCCGGCGAGTCATCTCACGGACAACCGTTACGAAGTCTTTTTGCCGGCAATCGCCTGCGACAGCCGACTGGATTACTACCTGTCGGCCGGCGAGTCCACCGAAGGCGGGACAGTGTTGGACCCCGGCTCATTGCAGACGTACACGAGCTTCGGGGCCTGGGATACCCTGGAGGTTTTCGCCGATGATTTCAGCGATCCGACCGGCTGGGAAGTCGGCGGCGATGCCCTTGACGGCGACTGGGAGCGCGGTGTTCCGGCGGGGAACGGTCTGGCGGGTGACCCCAGGTCGGATTACGACGGCTCGGGTTACTGTTTTTTGACGGGCAACAGGCTGACTGATGCGGATGTGGACTGGGGCATGACTTCGCTTACCAGCCCGCCGTTCGACCTTTCCGGCGATGCGATCGTTCGCTACGCCCGCTGGCTGGCCAACAACAAGGGCGACAATCCGCACGAGGATGTTATGCAAGTATCAATCCGGGATGGCGCCGGGTGGGTAGCGGTGGAAACGGTCGGTCCGGTCGATGCCGCCGACGGCGGGTGGTTTGAGTATGCCTTCCGGGTAAGTGATTTTGCCACCCCCGCGCCGGGAATGCGAGTGCGTTTCGAGGTTTCCGATGAGGCCGCAATTTCAACCGTCGAGGCGGCGCTGGACGCTTTCCAGGTAGTGCGCCTGGACTGCGATGCCGAGGCCGATCCCGATGGCGATGGATACGGCCACACCTCGGACAACTGTCCATTCACATACAATCCCGACCAGATCGATGCCGACGGCGACGGCGCCGGGGATGCCTGCGACGCCTGCGCCAATGACGCACTTGATGATTTTGACGGGGACGGCTGGTGCGCCGACGTTGACAACTGCCCGTCGCTGCGCAACCCGGTTCAGCGGGATTACGACGCGGACGGCGCCGGCGATCTGTGCGATGCCTGCACGGATTTCGACGGGGACGGGTTCGGCGATCCCGGTTTTGAGTCCAACAGCTGTCCGGTCGATAACTGCCCAATGGTGAGCAATCCTGACCAGAAAGATGCCGACGGCGACGGCATCGGCGACGCCTGCTGTTGTGCCGGAATAAGAGGCGACGTGAACATGGCGCTGCCGGGCAGGGTGAATATCTCAGATATCGCGTATCTCGTGACATATCTTTTCGGCATCCCGCCGGGGCCACCTCCACCGTGTCCGGCCGAGGCCAACGCCAACGGGGATGCCAGTGAGAACGTCAACATATCCGACATAACCTACCTGGTGGATTATCTTTTCGGCATTCCGCTCGGTCCGGAGCCACCGGCGTGTCCTTAGGGGAGTGATTCTTAGCGGAAGCTGTAAGCCGCCTCCTGCCAATCCGTATCGTTTTGCCGCCCTTATGGATAGCAGTATCTACTAAGGGGCGAAACATATCCCACTTCATCTCGTATTGTGAATGAGTAAGCCAACAACAGCAACAACATCCGCCATTGCCGCCAGCGTGGAGAATACCGCCTTTCCCATGCACAGCAAGTCGGCAAAGGATCAATAAGGAGGACAAGAGAAATGTCTAACGCACTGTCGCATCGATTGAGAGCCTTGGCGGGCATCTTCGCAGTGCTGTGTATCGCGGCATCGGGAACGGCGGCCGACAGCGGCGATGATGGATTCGTGCCGCAGTATAACCCGGTTCTACAGGTGCAGCGTGCCCCGGGCAAGATCAAGATAGACGGCGACCTGAGTGACCCGGGCTGGCAGGGGGCACAGCCGGCGAAGAATTTCACTGAACATGAGCCGGGCGAGGAAGTCAAGCCGCCGGTGCGGACGGAGGCGTTCGTGACATATGATAACGATAACCTCTACCTGGCGGCCGTGTGCTACACCGATCCAACGAAGATCCGGGCATCAATGTGCGAGCGGGAGCAGATTTTTTCCGACGACAACATCGGTTTCTTTTTCGACACGTACGGCGACGGTTCGCGGGCGTACTGCATCAACGTCAATCCCTACGGTATCCAGTACGACGCTCTCTGGTCGGCCAACTATGGCGAGGATGCGAATTTCGACCTTATCATCGAGTCGGAAGGCAAGATAACGGATTCGGGTTATCAGGTGGAGCTGGCTATCCCGTTTGCGGGCTTGCGCTTTCCCAACAAGCCGGTGCAGGAGTGGCGGTTCGAGTTCTACCGGCACCATCCGCGCGAGGTGCACTACGCCATGTCCTGGTCCACCTTTGACAAGAACGAAGCGTGCTGGCCGTGCCGGTGGGGTACGGTGCGCGGCATAGAGAACGTCACACCCGGAAAGGGCATCGAACTGCTGCCGAGTTTCGTGGCCCATCAGTCAAGCCAGGTCACGAACGCAAGTTTTCCGGCTGATTCTTTCGATAACGGGGATATCTATGGCGACCTCTCGCTGGGCGGAAAGTACGCGGTATCGTCGAACCTGGTGGTGGAAGGGGCTTATAACCCGGATTTCAGCCAGATCGAGGCGGATGCCTCCCAGGTCGACGTCAACACGACCTTCGCGCTTTTCTACGACGAGAAGCGGCCGTTTTTCCAGGAGGGGTTGCACCTGTTTCGGACGAATTTCAACGCCGTGTACACGCGATCAATAAACGATCCTGATTTTGCTGCGAAAGTTTCGGGGAAATTCGGCTCGACCAGCATCGCGGCCCTGTCGGCGCACGACGAGCACAGTCTGATAATCGTGCCCTTCGAGGACTCATCCTCCTACGTGCCCACCGGGAAGAGTTACACGAATATGCTGGCGGTGCGCCAGTCGTTCGGACAGGCAAGCCACCTGGGAGCGCTAGTGACGGATCGGAGGTTCGACGGCGGCGGGTCCGGCACGCTGGCCAGCCTGGACGGCGCCCTGCGCCTGACAAAAAGCCTGACCATGCGCGGCCAGTTCATGGTCACGCACACCGAGGAGCTCGATGACGGAAAGACAGCGGAGCACCTGGACACGACGACATTTGATGACGAGGGTCACACGGCGGCGTTCGACGGCGAGTCATTCTGGGGCACGGGGGGTCTGGTGGGCATGGCGTTCGAACCCCGGAACGTCTATGTCTATGTTCGAGCCTACCAGCGGACGCCGACCTACCGCGCCGACAACGGCTATCAGCCACAGAACGCTGATCGCCGGGTGATCGCCGAGGGCAGCTATACCCAGCGTCCCAAGGGGACGATCTTTACCACCATCGGGTATTCGGCCGGTCTGTGCCGCATCTGGAATTTTGACGGCACGCGCAAACAGGAGTGGGCCGAGATCGGGATCGGCACGAATTACCGTTATGCCCAGGGCCACATCTGCGCACATTACAATGTCACCCGCGAACGGTTCGGGGGCATTGATTTCCGTGACGTCTGGTCTGTGGCGACGCATGTAGCCGCCGTGCCCCTGGCGGCCGTAGAGCTGGGGGCCGAGGTAGCCTACGGGCACCAGATCGTGCGATATGCTTTTGCGATGGGAAAAGAAAACGCCATGAATGTGTATGCCAGCATCCGTCCGATCGACGGTCTGCTGGTGGAGCCGAGCCTCGTGTACTCGCGAAGCCGTGATGTCGACACCGATGAAGAGTACTTCGACGGCTACATCGGCCGGGTGCGGGTGCACTACCAGTTCAACCGCGAGTTGTCACTGCGGCTGGTCGGCGAGTACAACGATTTTTACGGCCGCTGGAACGTCGATCCCCTCATCACTTATCGCATCAACCCGTTCTCGACATTCTACCTCGGGGCGACGTATGACTACGATGAGTTCAACAAATGCGGCATAACCGAAGACAGGTCGATGACCTGTCTTTCGCAACGGCAGTTTTTCATGAAGATCCAGTACCTGTTCCAGACATAGGCGGTCTTGGAGTCCGGCACAGGTAGCTGATAGCGAAAGGCCCGTCAGGTGGACGGGCCTTCGTTTATTATGCCATCGAGATTCTATATATCGAACATGCCGGTGTACTTGTCGGTGTGGCTGGGGCTGACGCGGAGATGGTATATCGCCGCCCATGCCGCCATGCCGTCCTCGGCATACACGGCAATGTCCTCGGCGTAGACATAACTTCCGTTGGCGGCCTCCAGGAAGTAGTAAGTCCAGGCACCGTTACCGAGAGTAGGGGCGTCATAGGAGTTGGTGTTGTTCGAAGCGGTGGCGATAAAACTGCCGACCTCGCCATCGCCGAGAAAACCGCCAATGACGCAGGCATCGAGGGTGACCAGGACTTTGCTGCAGTTGGCGGAGTTAATAATCTGCATGACGTAGCTATGCGTGATATAGTACAGGTCGGTGGAGATGATGCTGGAGCCGGCCCCGGGCGCCTTCATGCCGTGACCGGAGTATGAGAAAGCGATCTCATCGCCCGGCTGGGCCACCGACGCGAGCCACTGGAGGCCGGTGACAATATTGTCCGCCGTGGCACTGCGGTCGATGTCCGACACGACGGTGAAACCCTGGCTGCGGAACATGGTCGCCATATCGCGGCCGTCATCGTCGGCGAACTGGAGGTCATTGGCGGTACCCTCGTAATCGGAGATGCCAACCACATAGGCATACTTGTGCGGCGGGTTGGGGTTGGGATCCTCATTGCCGCCCGGATCCGGTTTGGGCGGTTTCTTTTCCAGCGACCTGAGGAAGTCCTCGGAAGCCACGAGGGTGACTTTCTCCACCTCTGCCTGCGGACGCGTTTCGATGAATTGCGGTCTTTCGACCAGGACAATGGCCTGCTGGTCCGCGGAGTCGGTGATGCCGGGTGAATCACTGCAGCCCCACAGCATCAACAAGGAACAACAAACCGCAAGAAACCATAGAAGTCTCTTCATCGTTACTCCTCCTTGCTCTTTATGAATTAGAAGACATGATACATGTCCGGACGTATGTGGTCCGGAGCGTTCTCCCTGCTGTCGTCCACTTTACCATGATTCCCCGGGCATGATGGAAGGTTGCATGGCGTGCGCCGCCATTTCCGAGCAAGCGGATCGCCCGGAAAACCTGTCCAGCCGACTGCCCCACAGCGGTCGGCCCATCCTCTTTCAGGTCATGGCTGGAATTACCCACGGGCAGATCGGAGCGAAAGAAGCGGTTCGAAAGACGACGAGATCACGAGCGTGGAATGAACGGCCATGATCGATACCCGAAATATCACGTTAAAGATCGCTGATTAACGGGCATCTGTCAAGTTTTTACGTTCTCAAAAGGGCCGCATCCGTTTGAAAACATTGTCATTATCTGTCATCACAGCCTGCCGAAGGCCTTACTTGCCGGCTGCGGGCTCGGAAAATTCCGTCGAACATTTGCTCATTCCGGGCGTATTCTTAAGCAAGGAGGCAACATGACAGGAGCCATAGGACCGATCATCGCCGGCGCCGCCGCCAAAAAACACAAGGTGTCGGAGGAGGAGAAGATGACAACGTACAACAGCAACGATCTCGAGGGCTGGGAGTTCAAAATCGTGCGGTCGAGTTTTGGCAAGTTTCGCAGTCAGAAAGCCGTGCAGAAGGTGTGCGAGGAGGAGGCCCGGGCCGGCTGGCAGATGCTGGAGAAGTTTGACGACTCGCGAATAAGGTTCAAGCGGCGAGTGGAAAAACGAAGTATGGATCCTCATATAGAGGGTGACGCCTACCGCACGTCGACGGATGCGGCAGCGAGTTCGAGATTTCAGATTGTAATCGGTATCCTGTTGCTGTGCGTGGGACTGGCCGGGCTGGCCTTGATTTTTTACCGGTAGCGGTGTACCGACAACCCTGTGGCAGACCTCCCTCGGCGCGAACAGGCAGGGTTTGGCGCCAATATTTTTCATTGAATTCCTGGTTGAATCAGCAGTATTATGAAAGAACACGCAGAATCGTGCGACCGTATACTATGCGGTCCCTTAACGCCCGTGCCGTCTAATAGGAAATTAACCCAAGTCCGACGGAGGAATTTTGAAAATGGAGACAGAGAAGCAGCCACAGCCGAGTGAGATGGAACCGGAAGTCGTTGCGGTCAAGCCCAGGAGTATCTGGGGAATAATCGTCAGGGTGTTCTCGGCGCCGCAGCAGGCGTTTGAGGATTTTAAGCCCAGACCGCGAATTTTGGTTCTGCTCGTCATTACGATTGTCATAGGCGCCATAGCGGCGCTGGGCACCGCCAAGTACACGGCCCTGTTGCAGTACGAGCTTCTGAGCACATCCCCGCAGATACCGCAGCAGCTCCTGGATCAGATGAGGCAGGCAGCCACGGAAGTGGAACTTGGCAAGGCCATCCCCACCGGCGGCGTATTCGCCGTTATTGTCGGGCTTCTGGTAGCGCTGGTGGCCTGGTTTGTCGGCGGCTTCCTCATGGGCGGGAAGGCCAAATTCAAAACGGTGTGGGCGGCGACCCTGCTGGGCGGTCTCATAATGGAGCTGGGCAGCCTGGTGCGCCTGCCTTTGATAATGGCCAAGGACAGCATGTACGTATCGCTGGGGCTGGCGGCTTTTTTGCCGGGCAAGGATTTCCGGTCGATTCTTTACGGCCTTCTCTACTATTTCGATATCTTCATGGTCTGGACGATCATCGTGACGGGAATCGGCTACGGCATCATTTTCGGCATTAGTCGAGGCAAAGGCATCACGGCCGCATTTATCGGCTTTGCGATATTTGTCCTGCTATCCATTACGCTTTCGTCCGTAGGGTTGGCTTTCGCCGGGGTCGAGATAAGTCTTTTTTAGGGCAAAATAAAGAAGGGTGACCAAAGCGGTCACCCTTCGCGGATTTCTTTTGGCGCGGTATTAGAACCAGCGGAGGGCGCGCAGTTCGGGAATCTCATGCTTTAACTCGTCGGATACGTCCTCCAGGTCGTCCGCCAAACTCTCAATCTTCGCCGCCCTTCGTTCCAGTTTAGCGGCCTCCTTTTCCAGCTTTTGCGCGTCTCTCTCCATATCCCTTTCCAGGTCATCGGTATCGTAACCGGCCGAGAGAAGTTTCAGCACGCGTCCAACAGCGACAACGCCGAGCTTGGCCCCCCTGATGCCAATTCTGGCGCCTTCAAGACCGATATCTTTGGCCTGCTCGGTAATCTCTTCAGTCAGGGTGTAAAACTCCTTGAGCAGTTTCTGCTGGTCGGCATCGGTCTTTACCAGTTCATCGTCGATAAGCAACTGGTAATCAGCGGTGATCTCGATCGTAGTAACGTCGCGTCCCTCATGAATGATAAACAGGCTGCCGCCGTCAAAGTCGATATCGACACCCTCAAAATGATACAGATGGTCATCGAACGACAGGCTGGAACAAGTATGGCTTTTCCCGTGGACGATGCCGGCGGACGCGAGCAGCAACATCAGAGCCAGGGCACCGACAAGGACAGATGTCGGGGAAGCGGCTTTGGTATTCATTTCATATCTCCTCTATATCAAAAAAAAGTCAGAATCTGCAGTTTTGCTGCCGTTCGGGACGGCGGACTGACGTCTGTCTTTTTATTACGGCATTAACGCAGCGATGTTTCACCGGGCGCAGGAAAGCAGCCCAAGCCTGTGGCTGCAAAGGTGTTAGCGGCGGCGGTCGGTGCGGGCGAAAGGACCGATTGACATAAGGAGGCTGTCTTAGTTTCTTTCCGTAAAGGCCGGAAGAAAGCGCCGGCGGGAGATATTCGGGCCATGAGGCATTACGAGTTCGTCGACCATACGGCTGACATAGCCATCAAGGCCTTTGGCGAGAGTCTCGCGGAGGCTTTCGCGGTGGCGGCTGAAGCCATGTTCGACATCATTACCGACAAGTCGCCTGTCGACGGCCATGAGGAGGTGCAGATCGAGGTCGAAGCGGATGACCTGGAAGGCCTGCTGGTGGTTTTTCTTTCCCGCCTGATTTTCGTGCATGAGGTTGATCGACTCGTTCTGAAGGACTTCAGGGTGGAATTGTCCGGTCACTGGCGGCTGCAAGCCACCGGGCGGGGCGAGAAATTCGTTTCGAGTAAGCACGGGCACGGCAATCATGTCAAAGGCGTCTCGTATCATATGATTGAAGTGTTCGACGGCCGGGAAAAGAAGCCCAGCCACGTCCAGGTACTTTTTGACGTTTGAGACAGCCGGTGTTGAGCGGAGTAGAATATTGGGAAGGCGCCTGTAAACGTTCAGGTTGAGGAGCGTGTTATGGATTGGGAAGGTTTTCTGAAGCGGGCCGGCGAGTGCCGGTTTGAAATATCTTCATCATATCTCAGTGCGGCGATGAAGCAGAACCGGGTCATGATGAATACGCCCGGCCTGGTGTATGCCGACGAGGAAATGATGAAGGCGATCAAGGCTGATGATTCGCTGGAGCAGGTCGCCAACGTCGCCACCCTTCCCGGTATCGTGGGCAAGTCGATGGCCATGCCGGATATTCATCATGGTTACGGGTTTGCCATCGGTGGCGTGGCCGCGTTCGACGCTCACGACGGTATTATATCCCCGGGCGGGGTGGGCTACGATATCAACTGCGGTGTCAGACTGCTACGATCGGATCTGACCTACGAAGATATTCGCCACCGCATCACGAAGCTCATCGACACGATGTTCGACAACGTGCCCTGCGGGGTGGGTTCGGAAGGGCGGATTCAACTCTCCCCCGCCCAACTCGACGAGGTGCTCAGGAGGGGTCCGGGCTGGGCCGTAGAGAACGGTTACGGATGGGAAGACGACCTTGACGTCACCGAGGACAGGGGTTGTATCGAGGGTGCCGATCCGGCGCTGGTCAGTCCCACCGCGAAAAAGCGAGGCAAGGGACAGCTGGGCAGTCTTGGCGCCGGGAACCATTTCCTGGAAATCCAGCGCGTGGACGAAATCTATGATGCCGAGGCCGCCCGGGTCTTTGGAGTGACGGAAAAAAACCAGATTCTTTTGATGATCCACACCGGATCGCGGGGGTGTGGCCACCAGATTTGCACGGATTACCTGGAGATTATGCGGCAGGCTAACCGCAAATACAATATTCCCCTTCTGGACCGGGAGCTGTCGTGCGCCCCGGCGATGTCGCCGGAAGCCCAGAGTTACTTCACGGCCATGAAATGCGCCGCGAACTTCGCGTGGGCCAATCGCCAGATGATCGCGCACTGGGTCCGCGAAAGCTTCGCCTCGGTTCTGGGCAGACCGGCCGACAAGCTGGGTCTTGCCATGATATACGACGTGGCGCACAATATAGCCAAGCTGGAAGAGCATGATTTCGAGGGTCGTCGGCGTCAGCTTTACGTACACCGCAAAGGGGCGACGCGGGCATTCGGGCCGGGGCGACCGGAGGTACCGGAGAAATATCGGTCGGTCGGCCAGCCGGTGTTGATTCCCGGAGATATGGGTACGGCCAGTTACCTGCTGGTTGGCACCGACCTGGCGATGGGGGAGACTTTCGGTTCGTCCTGTCACGGGGCCGGTCGTAGCGCCTCACGTCACGTTTCGCGAAAACGACACCCGGCCAACGCCGTCATTGAGGAGTTGAAACGCAAGGGTATATACCTCCAGGCGAAGAGCCGCCGGGTCATATCGGAGGAAGCTCCGGGGGCTTACAAGGATGTGGACCGCGTGGTGGATGTGTCGCAACGGGCGGGAATTGTCCGCAGGGTGGTGCGCCTGGTTCCGGTCGGCGTGGTCAAGGGTTAGCGGTTCCGCGCAGGAATTTACTTGTTATTGAACGAGTTGTGCTTATAATTATTGTAAAAGCATAGAGGGGCCTTGAATAGAGTGACTTGACGACATGGGTTGACGACTGAAGAAAGCAAGGAGTTTGGATGAAACGGGGAACAGTACGCATTTTGGGGGGAGCGCTTCTCCTGTCTGTATTTTCAACAGGCATCGGGGCGGCTGCCGAGAAAATCAAGATCGAGAAATTGGATGATCTGCCGCGGCATGTTTACAAAATCAGTGTCGATGCTGTGGATCTGTCGAAGGACGATGCCGCGCTGACCAAACTCATCAAGGAAGTTAAGGCGGATTTGGAGTCTGACCTGGAAACCTATGAGATTCAGGATAAGACGACGCTGAAATCATATTACGGCAATCTGGGCATAATAGCCATGCTCGAGGGACGCTACGATGACTGCCTTCATTTCCTCGAGCTGCGCCGGGAGCTTGAAGACAAGGAAGCGGCCAGGTTGACGGCGGGTTTGTTCAGCCAAGCCTATATCCGGGCCGTCCAGTCCGGCGCGCGGGATCGTACGGCCGCCATCAAGAAAGAATACCGGGCGCTGGTGCTGGCCCTGCCGTACAAGACGGTCGAGGCGGAGATGAAATCTGCCAAAGCCCGCTATGAGACCGTTTCGCAGAACCTGCTCGAGGGTATCATCGAGTCGCGCATCCAACCGGCGCTTGATGCGAGCGGCGGTGAGATAAGCAAGGATTTTGCGCTCTCCCTGATCGGCTTCAATTACACGATACGCAACTACCTGCCTTACAAGCGGGCGCTGGTCGAGGTGCTGACGGCATATCTCGATGAGCACCGGGTTGAGAAGCTCAACATCTGGAACGAGCGCGAGGTCACTCTCAAGGCGTCGGACAAGGGTTCACCCGTGGTTGTCGCCATCTGGGATGCCGGTATCGACACCGATCTTTTCAAGGGCCAACTCTGGACCAATGACAAGGAAATCCCGGGCAACAATATCGATGATGACGGGAACGGATTCATCGACGACGTGCACGGTATCGCGTACACGCTGCATTCGGACAAGACGACAGAGATGCTCTACCCAATCGGAGACGTGGAAAAGGATCGGCCGCGCCTGCAGCGTCTGCTAAAGGGTCTGGAGGATATGAACGCCAACATTGACAGCGATGAAGCCACAGAGTTGAAGAACATGCTTTCCTCGATGGATAAGGCCGACGTGCAGCCGTTACTGGAAGACATCGGCAAATACGGCAATTACTCGCACGGCACTCATGTGGCCGGTGTCACGGTCCAGGGCAATCCCTTTGTTCGTTTGCTGAATGCACGCATAACGTTCGAATACCGGATGGTGCCGGAGGAGCCGACTGTTGAACAGGCACTCAAGGATTCGGCGGCCGCGCTCGAGCTGGTCGACTATCTGAAGAAAAGCGGGGTGCGTGTGGCCAACCTGAGTTGGGGGGGCAACCTGGCCAGTTTTGAAAGCGCCCTGGAGATCCACAACGCGGGCGGCAGCGCCGATGAGCGCAAAGCGCTGGCCCGCCGGATATTCGAGATTCAAAAGCAGGGTCTTTATGGCGCCATCAAGGACGCTCCGGAGATTCTCTTCATCACATCTGCGGGCAACACCGATGCCGACGTAAGTTTCGAAGAGTTTATCCCGAGTTCGCTGGATTTGCCCAACACCATGACCGTCGGGGCCGTGGACCAGGCCGGCAACGAGACCGGTTTCACGAGCTTCGGAAAGGTAGATGTGTATGCCAACGGTTTTGAAGTAACCAGTTATGTACCGGGAGGGGACAAGATGACGATGAGCGGCACGTCGCAGGCATCACCCAACGCCACCAACCTCGCGGCCAAGCTGTTGGCGCTGCGGCCGGACCTTACGCCGGTGCAGGTTCGTGAGTTGATCGAGAAAGGCTGCGACGAAAAAATGGCCGGTGAGCGGGTGGTGCGGCTTATCAACCCCAAGAAGTCCATAGAGTTGCTCTCTAATGTAAATTAAGAGCGGTGTTGCTGCTTTAGTGCCACGGTAAAATATAAGACGGGCCTGTCGGGGCGGGCCCGTTTTTGGTTAAGCCCCGGGGTGACTGACGCCGGTCGCCGACGGCGGAGATAAGCCGATTCAGCCGCGGACCTTCCGCAGCCGAATCCGGTTTTACGCGGGAATTCACTTTTACCTCATCCGCGGACCGACACTGCCGGGCAGGGTCTTAAGGATAACAATATAACCGGGCCAGGAGGTGCCATGAGACATTTTCCGGAACCATTCAGGATAAAGACAGTCGAGCCGATCAAGGTGACCACGAGGGAATATCGTGAGGCGGCCATCAGGGAGGCCGGCTATAACACTTTTCTTCTGAAGAGTGAAGACGTTTTCATCGACCTGCTTACCGACAGCGGCACCAGCGCCATGAGCGACGCCCAGTGGGCGGCCCTGCAACTCGGCGACGAAGCCTATGCCGGCAGCAGGAATTTTTATGATCTGGAGAAGGCGATCCAGGACATTTTCGGCTATCGGTACGTGGTTCCCACGCACCAGGGTCGGGCGGCCGAACATATTATGTCGAAGCTGCTTATCAAGGCGGGTGATTGGGTTCCGGGCAACATGTATTTTACCACGACGCGTCTGCACCAGGAGCTGGCCGGGGGGAATTTTGTCGATGTCATCATCGACGAAGCCCACGACCCAACGAATGCGCATCCCTTCAAAGGCAATGTCGATCTGGCCAAACTGCAAAAGCTGGTCGACAGGGTCGGGCCGGATAAGATACCCTATATCAGCTACGAAACCTGCGTGAACATGGCCGGGGGCCAGCCGATATCAATGGCCAATCTCCGGGAATTACGGGAATTCTGCGACCACCACGGTATCAAGATAATGCTGGACAATACACGCACGGTGGAGAACGCCTATTTCATCCAGAAGCGCGAGCAAGGTTACGCCGACAAGTCCATCAAGGAGATTGTCAGGGAGATCTGTGCCTACACCGACGGTTGTACGTGCTCAGCGAAAAAGGACGGTCTGGTGAATATGGGCGGGTTCCTGGCCATGAACGACGAAGATTTCTTCGTGGAGGCGAAAGCTCAGGTGGTTATCTATGAAGGTCTGCACACGTACGGCGGTATGAGCGGGCGTGACATGGCGGCCCTAGCCCAGGGCATCCGGGAAGCGGTGGCGACCGACGACTACATCAAGTACCGGGTGGAGCAGACCAATTACCTGGGAGAGCTTCTGACCGCGGGCGAAGTGCCCCACGTGATTCCCCACGGGGGTCATGCCATATTCCTGGATGCGCGGCGCTTCCTGCGTCATATAGAGCAGGAGCAATTTCCGGCGCAGTCGCTGGCGGCGGCAATCTTCGTCGAAACCGGCGTGCGGGCGATGGAGCGCGGCAACGTTTCGGCCGGGCGCGACCCCAAAACCGGCGAAAACCGCCGGCCGGCCCTGGAGTTGGTGCGCCTGACCATTCCCCGGCGGGTATACACGCAGAGCCATATGGACTATACGGCTGAGGGGATAATCAACCTCTATCAAAAACGCGAGCAGTTGCGCGGGCTGCGGTTTGTGTTCGAACCGAAGCAGCTACGATTTTTCCAGGCCCGATTTGAGCCGATCGCCGGCGACTAGTCGCCCGTTGCCACTTCGGGCATACGCAGCACGCCTCCGTCGTCAACCAGGCCGAGTTGCCGCATCAACTGAGCCGCCGGCTGGAGCGCTCCGAGCATACGAGTGGCGGCCGCGACGACGACATCTTCACTGCTTTCCGGCTCGTCGCCCAACAAAATATCGAGAAGGGATTTTTCTTCGGGGTACAATCTCAACTCGACGTCCTCTTCGGGCGGGATGCCGGCGGCTTCCTTGGCCAGGCGCAGGGCGGTCGGAAAGCCGCCCAACTCATCGATAAGTCCCAGTTGCCGAGCATCCTCGCCGCTCCAGATACGCCCCTTGGCGATTTTCAGGACGGAGTCAATCGGCAGACCCCGGCCGTCAGCCACCTTGGCCGTAAAATCCTCATAAACGCGGTCGAGCCAATCCTGCAGACGCTGCCAACCCCGGGGTGTGTAATCGTCAGTGTAACTCCATATAGTTGAGTTGGCGCTGGTATGAACTTCGTCCCAAGTGAGGCCAAGCTTTTCCCAGAAACCGGTGACCACGGCTTTGCCGCCGATAACACCGATGGAGCCGGTGATAGTAGCCGGCTGGGCGACAATCTTGTCAGCGGCCATAGCGACAAAGTATCCGCCGGAGCCGGCCACGTGCCCCATCGACGCAATCACGGGTTTGCCGGCCTGGCGGGCGCGTATGGTTTCGCGCCAGATAGCATCGGAGGCAACGTAGGATCCCCCGGGGCTGTTGATTCGGAAGAGGATAGCCCGCACGTCGTCATCTTCGATAGCGGCCCGGAAGGCAGCCGTCACGGACCGGGAGCCCATAGTCAGGCTCTGCATGAGGGGATCATAGCCGCTCTCCCCCCTCACGACGTCGCCCGCACCGTAGATCAGGGCCACGGTTTTGCCGCATTCATGCGGTCGCCCGGCGCGCTGGAGATAATCGCGCAAGTATAAGAGCTTGGCGTCTTCACCGCCGCGCTCCCTGATTATGTCATAGACCTCATCACGATAAGCCAGGCCGTCGACGAGGCCGGCGTCAAGAGCCTCCTGCCCATAGAAGGGCCCGCTGTCAATGAGCGAGGAGACCTCGCTTTCCGATAGACCCCGTCCGCTGGCGATACCGGCCACCATCTGATTGAAGATCGACTCCATGACCTTCTGAGTAGCCTCGCGATGGGCTTCGGTGAATTTCTTCTCGGTAAGCGTGTTCATGGCGTTTTTGTATTCGTAGCGGTGGTCCATTCTCGGTTCGATGTCGAGCTTGTCCAGGGTGCCTTTAACAAAGGGGGACCGGAACATAATACCGGTAAGACCGACATCTCCCGAAGGCTGTAGATACACTTCATCAAAGGCCGTAGCCAGGTAATAAGCGCCGTTTCCCGGGCCCAGCTCGCCAAACGTCTCCGAGTAAGCGATGGCGGTTTTGCCCTTGCCGCGAAACGCCATGACAGCGTCGCGCACCTCCTGAACTTCCGCGGGAGCCATGCTGCCGGCGCCGATATGGGCGATCAGCCCGACCACTCGGTCGTCATCGGCGGCTTTCTCCAGAGCCTCCACGACGTCACGCACCCGGAGCAAATGACCGGTCAGAGCCCTGGCCACCGGATCATCCGGCACGTATTCGATAAGACCGCACTCGAGGTCTGTTTCAAGAATGGTTGTGCCGGGCACACCCGGCTCGCTTATGAATGCGGCAACAACCACCAGGAGAGCGACAATGGCCAGCACGACCAAGCCCCCCAGTACAGCCAGCAGGGCTGTCCAGAACTTTTTCATACCCTGACTCCTTCCTCGACCGTTATTCGGATTTTTGTTGGTGACATATCGACGGACGCGTTCACGTGTTCTGAAAGCTCCGGCGGCACATTACTTAAAAGCCACACCGAAAGCGTACGGAGAAACATAGCAGGCGGGCCGCCCGGTGTCAACAAGGCGGCACGTATTTACGCCCTGACGGTCTCGATTATCAACAGGCCGTCGCCGTGCCGGAAGGGAGAGAAATCGTAGTCGCTGTATTCGTTTTTGACATGAAAGCCGGTCCTGGCCAGTAAGTCATGCAGGTGGCGCCGCGTGACCACACCGGCCAGCGATTTTTGTTCGACGTAGTCGACCAGGAGATCGCGGCTGTAAGTTTCGAAGATGAGGGTGACTTCCACCGTCTTATCCGACAGGATCCTCGAACCTACCAGACGTCGGTGTTCCAAACCACCCGAGGCGGCAGTGCCCGCCAGAGACATCGGTCTGCCTTTCATAAAACCCAGGCCGACGTCGAACACCAGAACCGCCTGCGGCTGGAGGTGTCGTCCGACGTTCTCC
>JAOUEU010000218.1 GCA_029858555.1 Candidatus Zixiibacteriota bacterium | reverse complement strand
TGGGCAGGTCAATCTCAACTCTTCAGGTGGTTCGACACCGTCAGTGACCTTACGAGGCTATTCGAAATGAGTTTCGATCTTTCCGCCCCTCCTTGGTCTCGCGTCCGGAAAGCCGGTGCGGGCAGATAATTGCTATTTGATTGCCTTCCATCGTGTTCCGTCCATTCTGGCGTTGTGGAGTCGGACAGAGACCTTGAAGCTCACAGAGGTTTGGGGAGAGTGAGGTCGGGGCCGCCGGAGATTGGCCTCCTCTTTGATTTCTCTTGCGGCATTTCTTGAAGGTTTAGTATATTTGTCCGGTATGCCGGGCATGCATCGTGCCTTCTAGACCGACGAACTCACATCAACGAATACGACCGAAAACCAGAATCAAGCCATGGCCCGGGGAGGCTTTACAATGGCGTTGAGAATCGGAACCCGTCTGGGCCCATATGAAATTCTTGCCCCCGCAGGTGCGGGTGGAATGGGTGAAGTCTACAAGGCTTGTGATACCAGGCTGAATAGGACGGTGGCAGTGAAGGTCCTGCCTGAAGCCATCGCCGATATCGCTGACCTTCGCTCCCGGTTTGACCGGGAAGCCAAAGCGATCTCCAGCCTGAATCACGCAAATATCTGTACGCTCTACGATGTCGGTCATCAGGACGGGATCGATTTTCTGGTGATGGAGTATCTCGAAGGTGAAACGTTGGCGGAGCGTCTTAAGAAAGGCGCCCTGCCGCTTGCAGATCTACTCGCCTTTGCCATGCAGATCGCTGATGCCCTTCACAAAGCGCATAACAAGGGATTGATCCACCGCGATCTTAAACCGGCGAATATCATGCTCACCAAGGCAGGCGCAAAAGTGCTCGATTTCGGGTTGGCGAAGCAGCAAATGCCCGGCGGCCCCGTCTCGGGCCCAACCGGGATCACGATGACTACTCCTGTCACCGGCGAAGGTACAATTCTGGGCACCCTTCAGTACATGTCGCCCGAACAGCTCGATGCCAAGGAAGTTGATGGTCGTAGTGACATATTCAGTTTCGGCGCCATACTGTATGAAATGGCGACCGGCAACCGGGCGTTTGAAGGCAAGAGTCAGGCCAGTCTGATTGCCTCAATAATGAAAGAACAGCCGCGGCCCATTTCTCAGGTCGTGCCGCTGTCGCCGCCTATGCTTGACCGTGTGATCGGGCAGTGCCTGGAGAAGGATGCCGAGGATCGCTGGCAATCGGCCGGTGATCTCAGGCAGGCGCTGCAATGGATTTCGGAGGGAGGATCACAGGTCGGGATCCCCGTTACCGTCTCGGCTCGCCGAAGACGTCGGGAGCGTGTACTATGGGGGGCCTTGGTCATCCTGGCGGTCGTCTGCGCCGCGCTGGGAGTCTTGAGCCTCACTCGAATCACACCCGTGCCGAAGGTAGCGCGGTGGGTAATTCCTCCTGCGCCGGGGTTGAACTCAATAACCTGGCCGAAATTGTCCCCCGATGGCACCATGATCGCTTTTCAGGCGGCTGATACCATGGGTCAGACCGGAATCTATATTCGGCCTCTGAATTCACTGGAACCGCATTTGTTAGTCAAAGTAGCGACCTCCGGCTCCCGTCCGTTTTGGTCCCCGGAAAGCAAGCAGCTGGCGTTTTTTGATGCGGGCCAGTTGAAAAAGGTCTCCATTGCGGGCGGTCTGGCGCAGATCGTGTGCGAAGCGGGCGGTGCGGACGGAACGTGGGGCAGCAAGGGCATTATCCTTTTTGACGGTGGCAGCACCGACTCGATTCGGCAAGTTCCGGCTTCGGGAGGCGTTCCCGCCGCCGCCAGCCGGATTGACCGTAGCCATGGCGAGCACATGGCCGCCTGGCCCTGCTTCCTGCCTGATGGTGAACATTTTCTTTTCCTGGCTGACAGGGATTCTTCGGCTGGGGAGTACGCTCTCAAAGTCGGGTCCGTGCACTCAATGGACGCAAAAATCCTCATGGGCGTGAATTCGCGAGTCGAATACGCCGGTGGGTACGTCCTGTATCTGAAGAATGAGCTGCTGGTGGCGCATGCCTTTGATCCTGAGAAGCTGCAGTTTATTGGGGAACCGGTGCCGCTGTCGGGAAGCATCGCGGCGATTGACACGCGAGGTTTGTTCAGCGCGTCCGGGGACGGCACACTTATTTATCAGCGTGGGGAATCCGGTGATTCCCGATCGATAATTCGGCTGACTCGTCACGGTGATTCGGCCACCACCATTGGTCCTCCCGGACGATATGGCGATTTCTCCCTTTCACCGGACAATTCTCGAATTGCCTACGGTCTTCTGGCCGATCAGGGGAATTCCATGGATGTCTGGGTGCGGGACCTCAAACGGGGTATTGCCTCCCGACTGACTTTTGGCCCCACTTACAATTCGTGGCCGGTATGGAATCCCGATGGTACGAAGGTAATCTTTAATTCTAGTCGTGCGCAGGGACACTTCTCGGTATGGCAACGAAATGCCAATGGCACGGGCACAGATGAAAAGGTATTTGCGCTTGATACCTGCGAAGTCGGCGTCACAAGCATCTCACGCGACGGCGCGACGGCCGTACTTGAGGTCTATTGCGGTAATAATTTCGACATTTGGATGCTCACAACTGCTACCGGCAAAGCGGAGCCGCTTCTGGCGCAACCATATTTTGAAATGCGCGGGGTGTTGTCACCCAACGGTCGTTTCCTGGCCTACGAGAGCAGCGAGACCGGCAGATCCGAAATATACATTCGGGAACTGAGCCCGACCGGTGGTAAGTGGCAGGTTTCCGCTGATCGGGGCCTGGCGCCCCAGTGGCGAGCCGATGGCCGCGAGCTGTTCTACATCACGCCTGGCTACGATTTCATGGCTGTCCCTGTCTCATATGACCGCGGACTGGACATCGGAACTCCGGTAAGGTTGTTCAGCCATCGCTACATTTTTTCGAGATATAACACGCTTATGCCGTACGCCGTCACGAACGACGGTCAGCATTTCCTGATTCTTGCCCCTGCCGAACAAGGAAACGCTACGGAGTTTATTGTGGTGCAGAACTGGGCGGAGGAACTGAAAAAAAACTAGTCGTCGTTTAACGCTCGATGGGGAGCCTGTTTTCATACGGCAGCCTACGCCTTCGCACGCCAACATCCTGCTTGCAGAGTCAATCGAAATTCGTAACAACATATGCGGATTTTGGGACAACCGTCCTGAACCGCGAACCCGCCGGCGCCCGGCCGTCTTCCATCCGCTGCAGCATGTTCGAATATTGTCCAACAGGATAGGCCGCAGCAGGGAGTCAGAGTTTGGGGAGAGTGAGGTCGGGGCCGCCATTGATATTGACACCGTCGAAAGACGGGGTTATTTCGCTGGAGGCTGACAAATTCACTGACAACACCAAGATGCGCTTCTCCCAACCGTACGTCGGCAGCGCCATAGCGGATCACCACCCGGTTGGAGGCGGCAGGCAAATCATCCGAGAATACCTTTTCCGTACCGTCGCCTATCGGAACGCCTGCCTACGGACAACTCGACGGCGCGGGACCGGTCGGGATGCCGAACAAGTACGCCAAAAGGTATGACACATCGGAGATGTTGGTCTTTTCATCCGGGTCGCCGTTGGCGTTGCCTTCCTGCGGACAGGACGGCGCCGGACCGGTCGGGATGCCGAACAGGTACGCTAACAGGTACGACACATCGGATATATTGATCTTATCATCCGGATCACCATTGGCGTTGCCGCGAATTCCCAGGCAACAACCGGCCGGCTCGGCCAGCGAGAACGGTGAGAGCGATGTCACCTCGCAGCAGATTTCGTTAAGCGTCGTATTTTGGGAGACTATTGGCATAGGCAGCCACTGGGGCGGATCACCGGTCTGGTGGAGAACAACCAGATGACTTTCATTACCCTTAACATTTGCGTCGTCGTAGGTAAAACAGACTGTGATGGCACCGGTGTATCCGGCTGTGGTTGTGATCTCGTAGTAGACAGGAGGCGAGCTGGGGGAAAGTTGGTACCCCGCCGGCGGCGGGTCACCCTCGCTGCTGGTGGTCACTTCCGTCCAACCGCTTTCGGTGATATTGTCGAATGTGAGTGTAATCCCCGGCTCAGGCTCAACCACGATATTCTGACCTGCCTCGGTATTATCACAGGCATCGCCGATACCATCCGCGTTGTTATCTTCCTGGCCGGCATTAGGGACCTCAAGGCAGTTATCACAGGCATCACCGACATCATCTGAATCGAAATCTGCCTGTTCAGGGTTGTAATTATCCGGGCAGTTGTCAACTTCATTCAGTACACCGTCGCCGTCAGGATCCAGATCCGGTGTCCAGCGGGCGCAATAATATACCAACTTCCCACCGGCCGTCGTGAATCTCCCCCCGGCAATCAGTTCATTGCCGTAGACCGCCAGGGACATCACTTCGCCATTCATCCCCGAGCCGAGCGGTTGCCAAGACGAACCATTCCAGCGCGCTATATAATTGGCAGCCACCCCACCGGCAGTCGTGAAACTTCCCCCAGCGATTAGATCACCGCTGTAGACTGTCAGGTTCCAGGGTACGCTATTCATGCCCGAGCCGAGAGGTTGCCAAGACGAACCATTCCAACGGGCGATATAATTGGCCGCAACTCCGCCGGCCTTCGTGAAATACCCGGCGGCGATGAGATCGCCGTCGTAGGTTGTGAGAGAAAGGACCCAGCCATCCATCCCCGGGCCCAAGGGTTGCCAGGTGGAACCATCCCAGCGCGCGATGTACTTGGCCGTTGTCCCCCCGGCAGTCGTGAATCGGCCTCCGGCGATCAACTCCCCGTCGTAAACCGTCAGTGCGGAAACGTAGTTATTCATCCCTGGGCCGAGCGGCTCCCAATACACACCGCCCCAGCGGGCGATATAGTTGGCTTCTGTCCCGCCGGCGAGCGTGAAAACTCCCCCCGCGATCAGATCGCCGTTGTGGGCAGTCAGTTCGTGGACCATTTCATTCAACCCTGATCCCAGGGGCTGCCATCCCCAACCGTCCCAGCTGGCGATTCTGTTGGCGGCAGCTCCATCGGCCATACCGAATAGCCCGGCTGCGACCAACGTACCGTTGACATCCGCCAGGGCGTAGACATTGCCGTTCATGCCTGAGCCGAGAGACGACCATGTCGTGCCGTCCCAACGGCCGACTCTGTTGCTACTAGCCCCACCGGCGGCTGTGAATTGCCCCGCGGCGACCAGATAGCCATCGTGAGTCGTCAGTGCGTGCACTACGTTATTCGCGCCCAGGTTCGGCGGTTGCCACGTCGAGCCATCCCAGCAGGCAATACGCTCGGCCGTGACCCCACCGGCCGTTGTGAACGATCCCCCGGCGATCAGTTTACCGTTGTGGACCGATAAGGAATGGACAGTGATATTAAACCCTGTGCCGAGCGGCTGCCAGGTCGAACCATTCCAGCGCGCAATAGAATTCGCGGTAACTCCACCCGCGACGGTGAATTTTCCCCCGGCGATCAGCTCACCATCGTAAACCGTCACGCATTCTACTCCCCAATTCATCCCCGAGCCGAGCGGCTGCCATGTCGAACCATTCCAGCGGGCTA
>JAOUEU010000217.1 GCA_029858555.1 Candidatus Zixiibacteriota bacterium | reverse complement strand
AGGTCGCCGCTGTCGCCTCGGATCGGGGGCTAACCCTCATACACCACGATGTCGCTCGCCCCTACAGCCGGGAGTTCACAACCGACGACGGCTTGCCGTCCAGCTACGTCTTCAGCCTGGTGATGGACGGTGATCACCTATGGGTGGGTACGGACCGGGGTCTCACGCGTTTCTGGTGGAACAATCCCAACCGCGTGGACTGAGCGGTGCCGCCGGTTATGTTTTAGAGTTGATTAGCGGCATGTTATGTGTTAAATAACGGTTGGGCCGTGCGACGCGCTCTGTTTAAGGGCTGCAACCGACCCTGACAAAAAATGTTTAGACCTTTCAACAACGCCTGGATAAAACTGATAGCCCTGGTTATGGGGCTGCTTTTGTGGATACATGTCGCCACGGAGAAGGTGTATAATCACCAGATCAGTCTGCCCCTCAAGGAAATAATACTCAAAGACCATCTGACGCTGGCCAGCAACCCGCCCGAATCATTGACGGTTATGGTGTCGGCGAGTGGCAAGCAGTTGCTCCGGCGCAAGTGGCGGCAAAGAGGTATCCGAGTCAACGCCACGCAGGTCTCTACCGGGCGCGAGGAAATGGCCCTTACCATTGCCAACACGTCGCTTATCGGCGCCGAGGATGTCACTCTCGATGAGATACTGGCACCCAACAGCATCAGTCTGCAGGTTGATTACCTGGCACAGAAGACTGTCAAAGTGATTGCCGACATAGTTACTTTCCCCGACGAGGGGTACACCGTCCGAACCATCACCGAACCCGAACCACCTGAGGTTACGATTACGGGTCCGCGCTCGCTGCTCCAGGATTACTCGTCGATCGCGACGATAAGAAAAGAAATCAGGGGCCTCAGAACGGATTTGACCCTGTCGGTGCCGCTGGCCGAACCGGAGGAATACGGCATTGTCCTCACTCCGGATTCAGTCACCGTGTCGCTTGAAGTGGTGCCGGTCCGAACCCGCGTGTTCGACGATGTCCCGATCATGGTGTACAACAGTCCCGTCAACCGGACCATCAAATCAAGACCGCCCACCGTGCGTATCGAACTCACCGGGCCTCCCGAGGCTATCGAAAGCCTGAGTCGCAGCGCCGTCATCGCTTCAGTGGACTTCAATGAGAAGGACGCCTACGGTGTCGCCAACATCAAAATAGACTGCCCGGCCGGCTTCAGGGTCAAGAGGGTTTCGGCGCAACAGGTGCGGCTAGTCGCCGAGTAATCATGCACACTCTGGGTATAGAGACGTCTTGCGACGAAACCTCGGCGGCCGTTATTCGCGACGGTGATAGGATTCTGTCCAACGTAATTCTGTCGCAGGCCGAACACACCCGGTTCGGCGGCGTGGTCCCCGAACTCGCCAGCCGCACCCATCTTAAGACCATTGTTCCGATCTACCAGGAAGCTCTTGAGGAAGCGGAAGTCGAACTGGGGGACATTGGTCTTATTGCAGCCACCATGGGCCCGGGCCTGGTCGGACCGCTGCTGGTCGGTCTGACCTTTGCCAAGGGCCTCGCCTTTGCCACCGGCACTCCGTTCGTGCCCGTCAATCACATGGAGGGCCACCTGGCCGCCAATCTCCTCCTGCACCCGCAACTCCGCCAGCACCACCTGACGCTTATTGTATCCGGCGGTCACACGATGCTGGTCGAAATCGAACGCTTCGGTAAATATCACATCCTCGGTAAGACCAAGGATGATGCTGCCGGCGAGGCTTTTGACAAGGTCGCTAAACTCATGGGTCTGGGATACCCCGGTGGAGCGCAGGTCGATCGACTGGCTGCTGACGGCGATCCCGGCTACTTTCGATTTCCACGGGCCGTCATGAAGGACGAAAGTTACGATTTCTCCTATTCGGGGTTGAAAACCGCCGTCGCTCTGCATATCAAGAAGCTCAGCCGGGCGGATTTCGAAAAACATAAGGCCGATATCGCAGCCTCGTTCCAGGAAGCCGCCGTCGAAGTACTGGTGGAAAAAACGGCGCGCGCCGCCGCAGAGAAGAACCTTACGGATGTGACTCTCTCCGGCGGCGTGGCGGCCAACAGCCGCCTGCGTGGCCTGCTGGAGCAGCGGCTGGCCAACCAGGGATGCCGGCTTTTCTTTCCGACACCGGAATTGTGCACCGACAATGCCGCCATGATTGCTGCCGCCGGATATTACCGCTTCCGGCAGGAGGGGCCCGGGGAACTGATAGCGAATGCGGTGCCTTATCTCAAACTCGCGGAATCGTAGACTGTTTTCCCCCGGAGAGCCATAAGATAGTCATTCTGCTGCGCGTTCTTCTGCAGCGCCGGCTGAAACCGGGAACTGTCAATGCCCCTGTCCAGGGCATTCTGAAGCGCTCGCGCAGCCCGTCGGAACTCCCTATCGAATACATAATATTCCACGATAGCCCGATGGAAATCGGGGGGGACATCGAAGTCCGACGTGGACCGAACAAGATATTTCTCATACTTGCCAAGCTCTCCCGTCAGCTGGTAAAGCATCACCAGGTTCCCAAGGCAGTTTTGCCCGGTAGTGTCGACAGAGCAGGCTTTGAGCAGCGCCTTTTCGGCCTGCGCGAATTTCACCCTGAACATATAGGCCACGCCGAGGTTGTTCAGGGGGGTGGCATTGTAGGGATTGAGACCGTCCGAAATACGGAGCCTAATCACGGCGCCGTCGTAATCTCCGATATCGGTATAGCACTCCCCCAGATGCCACCAGGCGTCCGGATACACCGAGTTTATCGCCAGGCTCTGGTAGGGTTTGTTGATAGCCTGCCGCTGTTTGTTTTCCGTTCGAAGGGCAATCGCCTCGTCGGCCAGTTTTTCTTCAGGGTAACCGACCGTCCCCTTTTCTTTTGCCCATTCGAAAGCCGCCTTGTAACCCCGGCGTGGTGATATCCAGCTTACGAGGCATACCCAATTTCGGGTCGAATATAAATACCGCTTGTTCCTGCCCGAAGCACCAACTGTCCGTCGCCAACGCCGTCACAGGCGCTCTACGAACGGCTTTTCTCTTTCCCGGTCGTCGTTGTGATCGAAGTAATACATTTTGAAGAAATTGTAATCCCTTCGCACGCGAGAATCATCAAGGTCCGCCATCCTGCCTATGTAGTTGTCCAGGAAATCGGGAAAATCGACAAAACTGACGCCATCATGCTCTTTCAGTTTGTCCATAACCTCGTTTTCGTAGATGAAGATATAGGCTTCGTAATCACCGAAGGAGATCTGGCGCACCTTGTCCCAGGCCCCCCTCGTCGGCAGCGTGGTCTTGAACCAGAAGTTTACTTCTCTCTCGTACAGGTATTGCATGGGGGCTTTTTTTT
Organism: Candidatus Zixiibacteriota bacterium; assembly: GCA_029858555.1. Classification (GTDB taxonomy): domain Bacteria; phylum Zixibacteria; class MSB-5A5; order GN15; family FEB-12; genus DAOUUR01. Next base: position 2,258 of record JAOUEU010000217.1, on the reverse strand, counting down.
CGTGTCCGACTCTGCCCCGATGGTCCAAGGGTAAATGTGCGATGTATTCGTCGGTCAGCCCGGCGTCACTTTCAATCGCCAGGGGAACCTCCGAGTAATAGACAAACATGGCGTGGGCCCCATAGTAGGCAACCCTGGCCTCGGTTCCGGACAGGTACTTCTTGAGTTGCAGACCTGTTTGCCGATTGTCATCGATCTTTTCGGCGGGATAGTAGAAGCTCTCGTCGGCAATACCATATTGCACGCCGCCGCTGGGGAACTGGTCCCATCGGAAGACTACCGACAGAAACACCACCGCCGCCAGCAGTAACCGCGTGCGGCTGCTGCGGATCAGGATATGCAGGGACGCTTCAAGAAAAAAGAAGATGATCGGCGTGATCGGGATAAAAAAGCGGGCAAACATGAAATCGCCGCCGGTTTTCAGAATATACAGCGTAAAGGGAACGACAATAAGGATGCCCGCAAGAAGGGCGCGGTGCACAGGACCTCGAACACCTCTTTTGCGAAAAGAGTCTTTGACCAGAACCCAGGCGGCGGCTAGAAAGGCCACCGGAAACAGAAGGAGAATGTAGTACGTCTTGACGTAGAGCAACAAGTACAATAGCCCCTGGTCAAAAAACGTGAGATTGGCGGACTTGGCGTAGTAAGTATTCGGAAAAGCGTAGCCATAATAGCTGTAACGAATAACCCAGTACGGTATGTAGATTATAAGCAGCGGCATCAGATAGTAGACTATGGAGCGTCGCTCGCCTTTTTCCATAAACAATACAGCTGCTGCGCCCGCAAAGTAACAGATCATGGCATCCGGTCTGGACATGGCGGCCAGCACCAATAGAAGGCCACTCACAAAGAACGATGTTCTTCGTCCGGCCAGCACCAGCGTCGCAAATCCGAGAGCGATAAGCATGGTCACCCAGGAAGTCTCCAGACCGCCGGTTGCCCACACCTGAAAATCGCGGTGAACCAGAAGGATCAGCGCCGTCACCGGGACAAAAAAACGCGCCCCGGCGAATTCGAACCGAAACTGGCGGTAAGATAAATAGGCGAAGACGATGACGGTGATGGCGTAAGAAGCGATACCCAGTGCGATACTGAAGTCAACAGGGTCAATCTCCAGTCTCATCCCCAGCGCGATCAGGACTGTCCACAGGAAATTCGTGTAGCCCTCAACGCGCTCACCGAGGTTGAATATCAAACCATGACCGTCGACCAGATTCCTGGCGTAGCGAAAAGAGATGAAGGCGTCATCACCGATCCAGGAAAAAGCAACGGATCGGTAAACACCATATACGAAAAAAGCCGGAAGTGCCGCCCATAAAAGACATTTCGGAAGAGTAGTGGACTTCATCCGGCGACCGATTTATTCTCGGGGTTTATTAGTCACATCCGTGCCGGATGTCGGCACGGAGGGCAGACAAGCTAACGGCGGGATATCGGGGCACAACGGACAACCCCCCTTACTGCCGGCGGGCAATCCTGTCTTGCTGTCCGGCGTTACACTAACTGTACACTTCGGCGTTGTTACACTTACAAACGCCGACGCTGATGGAGCGAAACTTCCAGCTACCGGAATCGGTCCTGACCGCCTTGACGTATTTGATGAACTGCTTTGCCTCGGAACAAACCGGACAAATTTCAACATGAGCTTTTTTCTTCGATTTATCAGCGAAGCTCTGAGTTTTGGCCATGCGAGAACATCTCCTCTACTTCTATTCTGTCATCTGCATCAAGAGAACCTAACTCTTTTTTAACCGCCAACAGCAGCCGGTTTGTTTCCCGAAGCAGGTTAAACTCCTTATTTTTTTCGAAATAAGGGGCGGCTCGGTCAAAAGACTCCGAAGCAGATCGGTAATCCCTGCGTTTCAAGGCCAACAGAGCCTCCAAATAAGCTTTTTCGGACTGGTTGTACACCGGATCAATCCTCGTGTATCAGACTTTCCGCCTGCTTCAGCCTTTTGACGTAAGGTTCTACCTTGTAACCTTCAATTTTGAGGTAATATATGATAAAGGCGGACAAAAGCAAGGTATCTTTGTTTCTCTGAAGCACGGCCGATTTCAGGGCATCATCAAGAGCCGACAGAACGTGTTTCTTTGAGGCCGCGTAATCCTTAAAAAGATCCATCATCCGGGCCAAAACAGTCTCGAACGGGCCAATCGTGTCCCCATCGACTTTCGAAAGCGGTACACGTTCGGCTCCCCGTTTCAAAACGACTTTGGTCGGTACCGCCCGGGCGGCCTTGTCCCAACGACCGATTTCT